>CAXSEU010000284.1:0-5217 GCA_964236485.1 uncultured Lichenihabitans sp.
CAGGTCGACCGGTGTGGCTATGACGAGGTCTACGACGCCATCGATCAAGGCCGCCCGGGTTTCAGGGATGAGTTCGTTGCACACGACGATCACGTCCGAGCATCGGCCGTGCTCGCGGCACGCCTCGATGACACCTTCCATGCCGCCGCCCGCCACATAGATGCCGGCGAGGTCCTTGACGCGGTCGAGAAGGCTCAGCGTCGTCTCATGGGCGATCCGCATGTCCTCGAGGCTCATCATCGGCTCCAGCAGACGGAACTCCGGCGCGTGTTCGCGGAAATAGGAGCGGAAGGCGCCCTCGCTGAGCTCCTGCCCGAGATAGCGATGGCTGCCGATGATGACCGCGACGGCGCCGGGCCTGGCTAATCGCGAGATGGCCCAAGCCGCGGTACGCCCCGCCTTGCGGTGGTCGATGCCGAAAAACCCCGTCCGCGCGGACATGGTGATGTCGGACAGCAGCGTGAAGACAGGTTTACCCTTCTGCTCGATGCTCTCGGCGGCTTCGACGATCCTGGGATGGTCGGTCGCGACCATCGCTACGGCGTCGACCCGCGCCGCGAGACGGAGCAGCGCGTCGCGCACCTTTGCGGGCGCGATGTCATCGAGGTAATCGACGACGGGGCGCCCGATGATGGCCGGCGATGTGCGGGTCGCCCCGACCAGGGCTTCGCCGAGGGCACGATAGAAGCTCTCCGAACCCCGTTGCAGCAGGAAGCCGAGACTTCGCTCGACGACGCGTTCCTCGATGCGCTTCTTCACCAAGCCCGTCGCATGGAAACCCAGCGCGCGCGCGGCGTCGAGGACCCGTTGCGCCGTGCCTTCGCTGACCGGCGCGCGGCGGTTCAGCACGCGGTCGACCGTCGCGATGCCGACCCCGGCCGCAGCCGCCACGTCGCCCAGGGTCGGCCATCTTCGCCCCGACGTGATAGAACCTTTCATCGGATCTCCAGGGTACGTGATAGGCGTTGATAGAAACTATCATCCATGGATTGCCGCTCCCGGCAATCCCAACTACCCAGGAGACAGCGGCCCTCGGGGCTCGATCGCGCGACACGCCAGCACGAGCCCCCGCGCCGCAGGAGGACGATGATGAGCGCTGTGGTTGGCCGCGACTACGGGCTTCTCGGCAAGGATGCCGAAGCCGCCAGGGCGAAGGGTCTCTCGGCCGGCCGCTGGTACTCTGCGCCGATCGCCCGCAAGGACCTGAAGGAGCTGATGCGGCGCAAGGACGGGCCGGCGATCCGCGACACGGGGATCTGGCTCGCAGGCCTGGCGCTCTCGGGTTTCGGCGGATACTGGTTCTGGGGCAGCTTCGCCTGCGTGCCGTTCTTCCTCGTCTATGGCGTTCTCTACGGGTCGGCATCCGATTCCCGCTGGCACGAGTGCGGGCATGGGACGGCCTTCAAGACGCGATGGATGAACGACGTGGTCTACAACGTCGCCTCGTTCATGATCCTGCGGGAGCCGACCGTCTGGCGCTGGAGCCACACGCGGCACCACACCGACACGATCATCGTCGGGCTCGACCCCGAGATCGCGGTGCACCGGCCGCCGAGTTTCGTCGGCATGGCGCTCAATCTGTTCGCTCTGAAGTCCGGCTTCGTGGCGTTTCGTACGCTGTTCCTGCATGCCCGGGGCCGGTTGACGCCCGAAGAGGCGACCTTCATCCCCGCCATGGAACAGGCCAAGGTCTATCGCACGGCACGTATCTTCCTCGGCATTTTCGCCGTGGTGGTCATGGCCTGCGCGGCGAGCCGCAGCATCCTTCCCGCCATGTTCGTCGGCCTGCCGACCTTCTATGGGTCCTGGCTGCAGCTCATGTTCGGGACGACCCAGCATGCCGGGCTCGATGAAGACGTGCTCGACCACCGGCTCAACAGCCGCACCGTGATGATGAACCCGGTGTTCCGTTTTCTCTACTGGAACATGAACTACCACGTGGAGCATCACATGTTCCCCATGGTGCCCTACCACGCCTTGCCGAAGCTGCATGCGGCGGTCGCCGCGGACTGCCCGACGCCCTATGCGAGTCTGCTGGAGGCCTATCGGGAGATCGTACCGGCGCTGCGGCGTCAGCGGCGGGATCCCAGCCATTTCGTCGTCCGCGTCCTTCCGGCGACGGCCAGATCGGTCGCGCCGACGGACGCCGCCGCGGCCTGAACGGGACGCTCACGACAGGAAACAGGACGGGAGATAGGCATGAGCTGGGTCGACGCCTGCGCGACCGATGACATCGACGAAGAGGACGTGATCCGGTTCGACCATGGCGCGCAGACCTTCGCCATCTACCGCAGCACCGATGACGCCTTCTACGCGACCGATGGCCTGTGCACGCACGAGCGCATCCACCTGGCCGACGGCCTCGTGATGGACAACATCGTGGAATGTCCCAAGCACAACGGCCGGTTCGACTACACGACCGGCGAGGCCAAGGGAGCACCCGTCTGCGTCAACCTGCGCACCTATCCGGTCAAGGTCGAGGGCGGCCGCGTCTTCGTCGACATCGCCTGAGGCGGGAGAGGCGTCATGGCGGAGCGGCGGAAATACACGGTCGCGGACCTGCTCGCCCTCAAGGGCAAGGCGCGGCTGACCGAGGTGTTGGTCCGCACGCCCGAGGAGGCGGCGGCCGCCGAAGCGGCCGGGATCGACCTCGTGTCGGTCGACGAGATGGAGTTGACCCCAGACTTCCGGGCGGCGGCGCCGAACGCGTTCTTCATCGTCGGTTTGGCCTATGGCTTTCACGCGTCGGCCGAAGACTACATCCGGGTCGGGTTCACATGCATGCGGATGGGAATGGACGCCTGCTACTCGGCGGCCAGCGTCGAAACCATTCGTCGAATGTTCGCCGAAGGCATTCCCGTGGTGAGCCACGTGGGCCTCGTGCCGAGCAAGCGCACCTGGACGGGCGGCTTCAAGGCTGTCGGCAAGACCGCCGAACAGGCTCTGATGGTCTATGACGCGACGCGGCGTCTGGAAGACGCCGGTGCTTTCGCGGTGGAGATGGAGGTTGTGCCGGATCGGGTGGCGGCGGAGATTTCCCAACGGACCGCGATGATCTGCCTGTCCATGGGCGGCGGCGCGGATGCGACGCGCAATATCTCTTCGCCGAGGACATCCTCGGAACGAACCGCGGCCACTACCCGAGACATTCGAAGCGCTACCGGAACTTCGCCGCCGAACATGAACGGCTGCAGCGGGAGAGGATCGCCGCTTTCTCGGAGTTTCGCCGGGACGTGTCGAGCGGCGCCTACCCGGGCCCCGAGCATACGGTCGGCATTTCCGACGCCGAGTTCGAAGGATTCATGCGCAAGCTGCCGCCCTGATCATCTGTGCCGCGCCAGACCCCGGCGGCACTGCCGGGCCGACGGACAGGTGAGGGATGCGCCGCGGCAACTCCCTGCAGGCGAATCGCTGGAGGATGTCGTCGGCCGCGCGGGTGAAATCCTCCACCGCGCGCGCCTTGCGCTTGTGGCGGCGCAGCGGAAGGTGGTGGCCGAAGGCCTCGGAAACCGTCGCGTCGATGCGGACGCCCTGCATGACCTGGTCGCGGCCAAAGCCGGTTTGCAGGCCTTCGAGGACGTCTTTCTGCACGTTGCTCCGCAGGTCGACCTTGACCGGCAGGATCACGAGCCCGAGCAGTGCCGCGTCCAGCGAAAGGACGACCTGATGATAGGCTCGCGCGAACTGCCGGACGCCGTCGAAGCACAGATGTTCCAGCATCGTTGGCACCAGCACGCCGTCGGACGCCAGCAGCGCGCAGACGATGAGGTTGGCGCTGGCCGGCGGGGTGTCGACGAGGATGATGTCGTAAAAGACACGGAGCGGATCGAGCGCCCTGGCGAGGCAGCGTGGATCGTGAACCCGGATGACCCCGTCGAAGTCACGGTCCGCCGGCAGCACGTCGAGGTCGATCTCGGCCGTCGTCCTGATGCCGTCCGCGAGGCGTACCTGCCGGTCGCGCAACGCCGCGTGAGTGGTGACGTCGCCGGCACGGGACCAGGTCGCGAAGCCGTGACCCGCGTGCCCTTGCGGGTCGAGGTCGACGATCAGGACCCTATAGCCCCGAGCCGCGAGTTCCGCTCCGAGGTTGACCACGGTGGTCGATTTGCCGGTGCCGCCCTTTCGATTGGCGACGGCGATGATTCGCGCCTTCTGGACCTCGTTCATGCCGGCAAAGTGTCATATCCTCGGCAGATGAGGAAAGGCCCTTTCGCCGCCATCGGGAGGGTCGCGTCAGCTTTGGGCAAGACGAGGAGCGAGGCTTGCTTTATCGCCGGAGCGCGGGCGTAGATCGCCCGGCCCAAACGAGCGGGTCCGTCGCATGGTCGCACAACGTCTATCGAGTCTGGCGCCGGCGGAATTGCCGGCGCGGCTCGACGTGTTCAGGCAAGGGGGTGCCCACCAGGCGCTTTGCGCCCGCACGCCGGTGCTTCACCAGGTCGAGTGCGATTTTCCCGCCGAGGGGATGGCGCCGCGACACCTGCGGGTCGGTGTCTGGAACCTCGAGCGGTGCAAGCATCCATCCGATGCCGTCGCGCTTCTCCTCAGGCTCGACCTCGACGTGGTTCTCCTGTGCGAGATGGACCACGGCATGGCCAGGTCGGGCAACCTGAACACCACCCGACTGTTGGCGCAGTCATTGGGACTGACCTACGCGTTCGGCGTCGAGTTCATCGAAACCGGTCACGGGACCGAAAGCGAGCGCGCGCTTTTCGCCGGACAGGCGAACGGCAGCGCGCTGCACGGGAACGCCATCCTCAGCCGGTTTGCTCTGTCGAGGGTGGACCTGCTGCGGCTTCCCGGCGGCGAGGTCTGGACCGACATGGACTGGCACGACCCGCGGCTGGGGTCGAGAATAGCCCTCGGCGGGACGATCCAGACGGAGCAAGGTCCCGTGGCGGTAGTCTCGGTGCACTTCGAATCGTTGCCCGGACCAGCCGAGCGGGCCGGCCACATGCGCCTCATCCTCGATTGGATCGACCGCGCCTATCCGGACATGCCGGTCCTCCTCGGGGGAGACCTCAACAGCGCCGATCTGCCCGAAGCTCAAGATCACGACCTGTCCTGGCCTTCGTGGTTCGTTCACCCCGAGGAGAAAGAGCCGATGTTCGGCGCCGTACGGGCCGCCGGTTTCGAATGGCTCTCCGCCAATACGGCGCAGCATACCCGCCGGCAGATCGCCAACGGACGGCCCTTCCGGCCCTTCAAGAAGGTGGA
>CAXSEU010000285.1:0-5215 GCA_964236485.1 uncultured Lichenihabitans sp.
CGGCTGTTTGAATTCCTGCCGCGCCCGAAAGAGCCGAGCGATCGAGCCGAAGACGAACAGCTCCGAAAGCGTCGGCGCATATTGGTACTCGGTTTCGTAGAAGGGCGCCGCGCCGTCGTCCCCCCGCTTGAGCAGGCGCGCCGCATAGGGCATGGCCTCCGCCGGGACATGGCCGAACCAATGGGCTTCGGCCTCCATCTTGGCGCGGTCCGCGCTGCTCTTGTGCACCGTGTAGGAGTCGATGCGAAGGGTGTTGAAGGAGCGTGCCGTCGTGATGGCGCGGCGCGAGCGGAAGTAGGTCTGGATGTGGCCGAAGTCGCGCCAAAGCGCGATCCTCGCGGCCCGCAACGGGCGGTCCTCGGCGTAAAGGTTCAATCCGGTGACGAAGTCGCCCCGGGCGCGGGTCAGCGCCCGCGCCAGAAGGGTGCTGCTCGAGAAAGCGAAATAGCCGCAGGCCACCGGGCGATTGCCGTCGTGGCCGGCTCCCGCCGAGATCACGTCGAGCCGGGTCACGAGTTCGTCCACGATGGTCGCCGCCGCCCAGGAATAATCGTCGCCCTCCCGATGGATGGCGATGAGGTCTTCCCCCTCGGTCGGCAGATCCTCGATCAGCGTGTCGCCGTGCAGGAGTTGCAGCGGGCCGGAGGGCGCCGCGATGTAGTTGATGGCGTAGACGATGGAGTCGCCAAGCCGCAGACCCACCGGGACCGGCACGAGCGTGACGTCGAGTTCCTCGAGGCGACGCAGGTCGTAGGAGGGCGGCAGAAAGCCCTCGGGAACGGTGAGGTGGACCGGGCCGGTGCCGAGACGGGCGATTTGAGCCTCGTAAAGCCGCGACACCCCGATCGGCAGGAAGGCCGGGGGAATCTGCCCGAACTCGGCCGAGAGTTCCTGGTCGACATAGGCCGCCGAGGCGATGATGCGCAGGGGCGGCACGGCTCAGGGTTCCGGCCTGACCAGCGCCCGGATCTGATCGAGCGACAGGGAGAGGAACTCCGAAGGCCTGATGGCGCGGTCGTCGACATAGAACCCCTCCGTGCCGCACCACGGCTTGCCGACGTAGATCTCGTCGTAGGGGATGTCGTGGCGCCGCAGCCAGTCGACGATGACCGGCAGCGTGTTGGCGTTGATCTTGCCGATCGAGTTCTGATAGGTGCGCATGTTGCGCGCGGTCTGCACGATGATCTCGAAGCCTGCCGCCTTGTATTCGCGGAGCTTCTCGACGAGCGCTAGATTGGGTTCCTTTTCGGCATAGGAGGCGGCCGAACCGTGCACGGTCAGCGTATCGTCGAGGTCGACAACGAGGCGTTTCATGCGCGGCGGGCCTGTCCGTCGCGGGGAACTCGGCGACAGGTCCATTGTAACTTCCATCCACGACCGAACCAAGCCGCCGGTCGTTGTTTCGACCTGCTTGGTTATTGGGGCGGACCGGCGCCTCGTCGGCGACGCCTCTTCAGGACGGCGGCACCATGGCCCGCAATTCTCCCGCGAGATCACGCAGGCTCGAGGTCTTGCTGACCACGCGGTCCGCCTCCCGGAGCTTGAGGCGATCGGCCGCCGAGATGTCGCGGGCGCTGAAGACGATCACTGGGATATCGGCACACCCCGGCGTCTCCCGCAAGGCGTGCAGGAAGGCGAAACCATCCATCACGGGCATGGTGAGGTCGAGGAGCACCGCGCGGGGCGGCCCGTGCTTGACCTTCATCAAGGCGTCCTGTCCGTCGGCGGCCTCGGCAACGCTCCAGCCCTGACGCTCCAGCGTCTTGCGCAGACGGTCCCGTGCGTCCGCGTCGTCGTCGACGACGAGGACATCGCCTTCCGCCTCGCGAAACCGCTCCATGACGAGCTTGAGCTTGTCCCATTGCACCGGCTTATTGACGTGATCCGCCGCCCCGAGCGCGGCACCGAGGCCCCGGTCGGAAACGAAACTCACCATCACCACCGGGATCTTGCACAGGACGGGGTCGGCCTTGAGTTCGGTGAGGACCGACCAGCCGTCCATCTGCGGCATCATCACGTCGAGCAGGATCGCGCGGGGATGCGTCTGACGCGCGACCTCGAGACCTCCGGGGCCGCTGGCGGCCGTCCGAACCTTGAAATCCTGCCGCTCGAGGAAGCGGGTCATGAGATCGCGCTGCGCGGGATTGTCATCGATGACGAGAAGCGTCTGCTGGCCGGCTTCGGCCGGCTTCGGCCGGCTCGGTGCCTCATCCTCCTGGGGGGGCTGGTCGGGCATGACGGCAGGCAGCCGAATGATGAAGCACGTTCCTTCGCCGGGGGTGCTCTCGACCGCGATGTCGCCACCGAGGAGCTGGCTGAAGGCACGGGTGATGGCGAGGCCAAGCCCGGTGCCGCCGAACTTCCGCGTCGTGGTCTCGTCGGCCTGCGTGAAGCGCTGAAACAGCCGGGAGAGCTGTTCGGGCGTCATGCCGATCCCGGTGTCGACGACCCGGAACACCAGATGGCCATCGGGCCCCGCGCCCTCGCGCCGCGCCTCGAGCCTGATGCGGCCGTTCTCGGTGAACTTCGTGGCATTGCCAAGGAGGTTCAGCAGGCACTGTCGAAGCTTGACGGCGTCGGTGTGCATGGTTCCAAGACCGTCCGGAACGTCGATCTCGAGAACGTTGTTCTTCTGTCCCACGAGGCCCTCGACGGTGGACCCCACCTCGGTGCAAAGGGCGGCGACATCCGTCACCTCGGCGAAGGTGTCCATCCTGTTCGCCTCGATCTTGGACAGGTCGAGGACGTCGTTGATGAGGCTGAGGAGGTGGCGGGCGTTGGACTTGATCTTGCCGAGGTCGGCCAAGAGGCCCGTCTGCCCCAGATCCTCGACCTCCTCCTCCATCATCTCGCTGTAGCCGATGACGGCGGAAAGCGGCGTGCGGAGTTCATGGCTCATGTTGGCCAGGAAGGCGCTCTTGGCCCGGTTGGCCGCCTCGGCGGCCTCCTTGGCGGCCGACAATTCGAGCTCCACCTCCTTGCGGTCGGTGATGTCGCGCCCGAACGTCACCAGCCGCTCGGGTTTGCCGTCGAGCCCCGGCAGGGGCGAGATGACGACGTCCCACCACTTCGAGGTCCCCTTGTGGGTGGGGCAGAATCCCTGGAAGCGCCCGGTGCCGCCGGCACGCGCTTCGGCGACCGCCGCACGGGCCGCGATCTCGTCGTCGCCGCTCCAGACCCTGAGCCAGGAGAGACCCAGGATCGCATCGACGTCGGTGATCTCCATGGCCTCGATCCCGCCCGGGCTGACGAGCTGCGTCCGCCCGTCGAGATCGAGCACCACGATGCAGTCCCGGCTCGAGGCCAGGATCAGGGCGTTGAGGCCGCGCGCCTCGCGTAAAACCTCTTCGGCCCGCCGTGCCTCGGTGACGTCGCGTGACACCGAGAGTAGCCGCTCGGGCAGGCCGTTCGGCCCCAGGATCGGGGTGACCTGGACGTCCCACCAGCGCGGCCCTCCCGCGGGGGTCTTGGCTTCGCCGGTGAAGCGGCCCGTCTCCCCGGATCGGGCCGAGGCGAGGGCCTGCCCGGCGGCCGGCCGCGCCTCGGCCTGCCAGAACTGGAGCCAGGGGGTATGGCGGACGGAGGCGAAATCGGCGACCCCCATGGCTTCGAGCCCACCGTCGCTCATGAAGATCAGGCGGCCTTCGAGATCGAGCACCTGGATGTTGTCGCTCGAACTCGCCAGGATGCCGCGCTGGAACGCCTCGGTATTGGCCAGGGCGGCCCGGCTTTCCGACAGGACGCGGTTGATGTCGCTCAGCGCGCGAAGCGTCTTCTCGTAATCGAGGATAGTGGCGCGCAGGGCATCGCACACCACCACGATGCCGATGTCGATCGCCACGTAGAGCACGATCGCGAAGGCCTGCCCCGGCGCCACCTGGAACGTGCCGTAGGGCGGCACGAACATGTAGGCGGCCAGCAGCGCCGACAGGGCCGTCGCCAGGAGGCCGGGACCCCGCCCCAGCGACAGCGCGATGAGGCTCACGGCCGGAAGGTAGAGCAGGAAGGGGAGGCTCTGGAGCGGCAGTGCCCGCCTCAGCAGCGTCACGAGCACGATGATCAGCACGGCCAGCCCGTACCGGGCGGGAACCGGCAGGGCATGACGGGCGAGAAATCTGAAGACCTGCTGCAAAACGCTTCGCCGCCTTCTCTTCCGGGAGGGCCGTCCATGTTGACTTAGATGATTTCAGCCGACGTGCACAACTCCGGCTCCGGCGGGACCGCTCGGCAGCACCGGTCTCGGACGATGCGTCGCTCCTTATCAAAGGATGATGCCGTGGTGGCACTAGAGGGAGTTCTGGGCGGCGATGGTCGGCTGGCCTCGGCTGCCCTCATCCACAGTGCTCCACAGGTCGCCCACAATGCCAGCGGGGATAGCGGGGGAAAATGCTTGCGTGACTGGACCTCGGCGCATCCAGCACAGACCAAGGTCGTGACCAGCCACGCTCCAGCTTGCGCGCGTGAAATGAACCCGATCGCTGCCTCGCGCTTTCCCGTTTGCCGACATCGGGAACGTTGATAAATATGTTCACGTTACGTTCTAAACGACGGAGATTTCCATGCTTGTGCGAGTTGCCCACGTCACCGATGGTCCTGGCCCGTCAGAACGAGTGGTTGGTATCTTGACTTCCGGCGGACATCAGGAGGAGGTTGTGATCTCCAAACGACAATGCCAAAATAACTTGTTGGACGTGGGTTCCGCCCTCATGACGGAAAACGAACGGTATTTAATTGAACTTCCTCGAGAATCGATATCAGGGAAATGGCGCGTCTGGGTCCCACGAAGTGAGGTGGAAGAGATGCCTTCGGTTCAAGCAGCCGAATAGGCTTTGCGAGCGCACATGATTTTAACTGATCGGGAAATCGAGATAGCGCTCGCAAGCCGCCAGATCATTATCGAACCTCGGCCAAACCTGACCGAGGCCTTGAGTTCGACGACGCTGGACCTCAGGCTGTCGAATGTGTTTGCCGAGTGGCAACCTATCGGCGGGATGCCTATACATCCAGGGGATGGAGACTAGTCCTACGAAAGGCTAAAGGCGCTGCAAAGGCGGCTTGAACAAAGCTCCTATTCCTTAGCTCCGCACAGTTTTGTGTTGGGTTGGACCGTCGAAGATGTGTCGCTGCCGGTCACGTCACGTATTGCCGCACGGGTGGAAGGCTGATCATCTATCAGTTTGAGCATTTGTCGTTGACGGCCTGACTCCGCCTGTGA
>CAXSEU010000286.1:0-5213 GCA_964236485.1 uncultured Lichenihabitans sp.
CGTCTCCGACAGCGTGCCGATCTGGTTGACCTTGACCAGCAACGAGTTCGCGACGCCGGTCTTGATGCCCCGTGCCAGGCGCGTGGTATTGGTGACGAAGAGGTCGTCGCCACGATCTGGCACCTGTCGCCGATCGTGTCGGTCAGGAGCTTCCATCCCTCCCAATCGTCCTCCGCCATGCCGTCCTCGAGCGAAGCGATGGGATAGTCGCCGACGAGACTGGCCAGGTAGGCGACCTGCTCGGAAATCGAGCGCACCTTGCCTTCGCCCTCGTAATGGTACGTTCCGTCCTTGAACCAGTCGGTCACGGCGCAGTCGAGACCGAGATAGATATCCTGGCCGGGCCGGAAGCCCGCCTGGCGGATCGCGTCCATGCAGAAGTCGAGCGCGGCCTCGGCGGAGGGCAGGTTCGGCGCGAAACCGCCCTCGTCGCCGACGTTGGTGTTGTGGCCCGCCTTCTTGAGGGCCGACTTCAAGGTCTGGAAGATTTCGGCGCCCCAGCGCACCGCCTCCTTCAGGGAGGGTGCGCCGACCGGCATCACCATGAATTCCTGGAAGTCGATGGGGTTGTCGGCGTGCGCGCCCCCGTTGAGGATGTTCATCATCGGGACGGGCAGCACATGGGCCGCGACGCCGCCGACGTACCGATAGAGCGGCAGACCCACTTCCTCGGCCGCCGCCCTGGCGGCCGCCAAGGAGACGCCGAGGACCGCGTTGGCGCCAATCTTCGCCTTGTTGGCCGTGCCGTCGAGAGCGATCATGGCGGCGTCGATGGCCTCCTGATGCTCGACCGGGATGGCGCGGATCGCCTCGAAGATCGGCTTCATGGCCGCGACGGCCTTCAGCACGCCTTTGCCGCCGAAGCGGGACTTGTCGCCGTCGCGCAGTTCCACCGCCTCGTGGGCGCCGGTCGAAGCCCCGAGGGCACCGCGGCACGCCCCGTGACGCCACTCTCGAGCACCACATCCACCTCGATCGTCGGATTGCCGCGGCTGTCGAGGATCTCGCGGGCAAGGATGTCGAGGATGGCGGTCATGGCGGCCTCATGGCATGGTTCGAGGCTGTTTTAGGCGAGCCCCAGGCCTATGGGAAGAGCGTCGGCGGGACAGCGTCGCGGCGACGACGGCACCGCGAGGTTGACGGGTCGAGATCCCCATGGTGAAGCTCTCCGCCAGCACAGGAGTGCCATCGATGACCGACACCGATTGGCCCGGCACGCCCCTGGTCTCACCCGACTGGCTGGAGACGCAGATCGGCATGGCCGACGTCGTCCCGGTGGACGCCTCCTGGTACCTGCCGGCCCAGAACCGCGATCCCCGGAGCGAGTTCCTCGAGGCCCATGTCCCGGGCGCGGTCTTCTTCGACATCGACGCGATCTCGGACCCGGCGACGGGCCTGCCGCACATGCTGCCCCGGCCCGAGACGTTCGCCGCGACCATGGGCCAGATGGGCATCGATCACCGGGCGCGCATCGTCGTCTATGATACGGCGGGTCTTTTCTCCGCCCCCCGGGTCTGGTGGACACTGCGGACCCTCGGAGCCGAACGGGTGGCGGTGCTCGACGGCGGCCTCCCCCGGTGGAAGTCGCAGGCGCGTCCGCTCGAATCAGGCCAGCCGTTGAGGTCCCCAGCCCTCTTCGAGGTGCGGTTCATCCCGAGCGCCGTCGCCGATATATCCGCCATGCAGCGGGCCTTGGCCGACCGGACGCCGCAGATCGTCGATGCCCGCCCGGCGCCGCGCTTTCGCGGCGACGCGTCGGAACCGCGCCCGGGCCTGCGGAGCGGCCACATGCCTGCCAGTTTCAACGTGCCGTTCGACCGGATGATCGAAGGCGGCAGGCTCGCCCCGGCCGGGCACATCCGCAACGCCTTCGCCGAAGCCGGCGTCGACCTCGACCGGCCGGTCATCACCACTTGCGGATCGGGCGTGACGGCAGCGGTGCTGAGTTTCGCCCTCGCCAGCCTCGGCAAGACCGACGTGGCGCTCTACGACGGCTCCTGGGCCGAATGGGGCGGGCGTGAGGACCTGCCGGTCGCAACGGAGGTGTAAGACCCCTGGACCAGAAATGTTCTTGATTTGTTCCAGGTTCAGAGTAGGACATGCCCATGCATGTCCGCTCATGCAATCTCAATGAATTCGCGATCAATTGAATGCCGCATGTCTACCCCCCCTTATGATCCTCGTGCTGTAGCAAACTTGCTGCTAGATTTGGCTGATGAAGAAGGCTTTGCCATCAGTAACTTAGCGTTGCAGAAGCTCTTATACTTTGCACACGGACACTTTTTGATCCGAACGCAACGGCAGCTTGTGACTGGGGGCTTTGAGGCATGGACCTATGGACCCGTTCATCCAGCCGTCTACCAGGCCTTCAAGTTTGAGGCAGACCGGCCAATCACTATGCGCGCTAACGCGTGGAATGTAATTACTGGCGAGCCCCGCGTCCTTCTGAAACCCGACGACAGACAGGTGGTTCGACACCTTCAGGACGTACTGCGAGCATACGGAAATCTACCGCCGGGACGGCTGGTCGAGATTTCACATGCCCCTAGAGGAGCTTGGGCAACGGTTGTGAACAAAGCAAAAACATCTATGGTGCTTGGGATGAGGATTCCTGATAGCGTGACGCTTGAGTGCTTCAAATATCACAAGGTATCGGTTGGCTTGCAAAGCCAAATGGGGGAGCCTGATGAAGATTCGCCGCTTGTCGGAGATTGACCTAGCTCGTTTTGCGTCGATGACAACGCAGGGAGCTCTGGAACACGCCCTTCGAGCTTACAACGCTGGATGGAGTCCTTGGTCTTACGACCCAGTTCGTCAATCGACGCCTGATATCTTGGCAGCAAAGACCCCCTTGTTAGGCCATCTCCCACCGATTTCGTGGCAAAGCATAGAGGCTCGACTACGCCACGCCTGCGTTAGGAGTGAGGAACAGGCAGCTGCGAACGTTGGAGTAGGCAAGGCTTTATTTGATTTTGCGGAAAGCCGGGCTTGGACTTCCGTAATTTTTGAGATGCGCCGACTGTCTATCGGGTTGAATGAAAGCGTAAGGTTCTGGAGCGATGTTGTTATTCAGGAATCAGGAGCAATCTTTGTTCCGTTCTTCGATCAACGCCGAGGACATGGAATTGCTTCATCATCGATACGTCAGATCGTATTCTCCATGCAGAACATATGGGTCAGAGAGCGCAACCCCGATCTGATGGATGCTCGGCTCGCCGTCGTGCGTTTCCCCAGTCAGGGCACAAGCCGCAGTGTTCGCATAGACTTTCACAATGATGCAGAGCTGCTTTCTTATGAAGAGCTCGATCGACGCGTTCGCAATGTCTACGAGACTTGGGCTCGAATATCTGCTGAGCGAATGCGCGATACTAGGCGGACAGGAACCGGGGGCGAAACACCTTTCGGTTTTTGACGTAGGCACGCTTACATGGCCGGTCATCACCACCGGCGGATCGGGCGTCACGGCGGCGGTGCTTAGCTTTGCCCTCGCCAGCCTCGGCAAGACCGACGTGGCGCTCTACGACGGCTCCTGGGCCGAATGGGGCGGGCACGAGCACCTGCCGGTCGCGACGGGCAAGGGCGCCTGACCTTACCGGGCCGCGATGGCGACGGCCGCGCCGGCCATCATCGAGGCGCCCGTGCGGTTGGCGATCCGCATCGCACGGCGGCTCCGGAGCAAGGCGCGGGCGCGCGAAGCAGCAAAGGTCCAGCCGCTATCCACGACGGCGAGAACCACGAAGGCGACGAGGCATAGGGTCGCCCAGCCGCGGAGATCGACATGCCCGAACCGCACCACCGTCGGCAGCAGGGTCATGTAGAACAGCATGTTCTTAGGGTTGCCGATCGAGACCATGAGGCCCGCGCCGAACATACGCCAGGGCTGCCGCTCCAGCGGAAGGGAGGCTTCGGCGGGTTCGGTCGAAGCGAACCACATCGTCCAGGCCAGCATCAGCAGGTAGACCACGCCGGCGAATTTCACGACGACGAAGAAGGGGCCGAGCGTCTCGGCGAGCGCGGCGAGGCCCAGGACCGCTGCCGTGAGCCAAAGCAGTTCGCCGAGCCAGATCGCGGCCAGGAAGGGAAGAACCTCGCGCACCCCGCGGCTGATGACGCGCGCCACCAGGGCGGCCACAGTCGGCCCTGGATAGGCCACCGAGACGAGCAGCGTCGCGGCGAACACGGCAAGTTCAACGATCGACATCATGGCCCTGCTTCGCGATGAGGTTCCGTCCTATAGCACCCCGCCCCGCCGCGCCGCGCGCCAAAGAATCCACTGGCGCCGCCATTGCGGGATTTCTGGCAGAGGCTCGAACGGAGCCGTGCCGGACCGCTCCGAACGCCGAAGCACGCCCTCGACCAGGTTGACGATGAGAAAGGCCGGCGCGGCGCGCTCGTCGATGTCACGCCGGCGGCCGCGAAGTGCGGCGAGGTGACGGCGGGCGAGAACTCGGAGGTCCGCCAATGCGGCTGTAATGGCATCGGTGAGGCGCTCGGCGCGCAGGTCGTTCTGCCCGGCCCCATGGCGCGCCAGGATGTCGTCCGGTACGGCGGCGAAGCCGTCAGAGGCACGCTGAGGCAGGTCTCGGATCAGGTCCGCGATGCCGAGCGCCGCGGCCGCATGCCGGGCTGGTTCGCCATCCGGCAGCGGTCCACCTGTCAGAACCTGCGCCTGGAGGCGGATCGAGCCGCCGAGCGTCGCGTCGAGGAAAGTCTCCAAAGCCGGGACGTCCGGCAAGGCTCCCCCGTAGAGCGCGACGCGATGAGCTTCGAGGGCGTCGATCAGGATGCCGCCGGAGAGACGGCAGACCGCCACCGTGTCCAAGAGGGCGGCGGCGACCGGGTTGGCGAGCGCGTCGCCCCGGGCTTCGCCTTCGATGACGTCGCGCCACCATTGCAGGCGCAACTCCCCCGCCAGAGGCTGCTTGACGCGGGTCCGTACGCGGGCGACCTCGATGGCGAAGGCCTCCAGCGCGTGGAGGTGCGGGCGACGGTCGGCCGGCGCGAACAGCGCCGCCAGCCAGCGGTCCTTGTCGGCCTCGCGCAGCAGCGCCTCGCAATGCGCGTAGGCCGGACCGGGATCCTGCCCCATGGTTTGGTTCAGCTCACGGCCAGAAGAGCCGCCGCAACCCGGCGGCCCTCGCCGAGGAGGATGTTGTAGGTGCGGACGGCGGCGCCCGTCGCCATCGGCTCGACAACGATCCCGACGGCCTTCA
>CAXSEU010000287.1:0-5212 GCA_964236485.1 uncultured Lichenihabitans sp.
GCATGGCGCGTATGCCCAAGGCCCTGGCCTCGAAGGCGTCGTAGCGCAGCAGCGGGTTCAGCCAGATCAAGCGCCGGCAGGAGCGTTGGATGCGCCCGAGTTCCGTGGCGAGCTGCCCCGTCCCATCCCGCTCCAAACCGTCGGTGAACAGGATCACGGTGGCGGCCTGCCCGGCGAGGCGGCGCAGCCACAGCTTGTTGAAGAGGTGCAGGGACTCGCCGATGCGGGTGCCGCCCGCCCAATCCCGCACCGCCCCGCCGCAGGAGGCCAAGGCCTCATCGACGTCCTTGTGGGCCAGCGCCCGGCTGACGTTGGTGAGACGCGTCCCGAAGAGGAAACTATGCACCTTGCGCCGCGACGACAGGGCATGGAGGAAGTGCAGGAAGACGCGCGAATAGTCGGCGACCGATCCCGAGATGTCGCAGATCGCCACCACGGGCGGCAGCTTGACGGCCGGCGCGCGGCGCGCGAGTTCGATCCCGGCGCCGCCGGCCCGCATCGAGCGGCGGAAGGACCGGCGCGGGTCGAGACGTCTCCCGCGCGGGTCGGGCGAGAAGCGACGGGTGCGCAATTCATCCTGCGGAAGCCGCAGCCTCGCGATGAGCGCCATGGCGTCGCCGACCTCGGCCGAACTCATCTGGGCAAAGTCCTTGGTGCGCAGCACCTCGTCGCCGGAGGTCGTGAACTTGGCGTCGAGATCGAGCGAGGGCGCCGGCTTCCCGGCCTCCTCGCGCCGCTTGAACAAGGCATCGGCGACCCGCGTGGCGCCACCCGCGGCCTTCTGCTTTTTCTGCGACTTCGGTTCCGCGGCGGGCGACAGGGCCCCGATCATCTGCTCGAGGAAACCGCGCCGTTTCCAGAAGATGGCGAAGACCTGATCGAACAGCACAGTCTGCTCGTGCGCCTTGACGAAGATCGCGTGCAGCATGGTCCTGAAATCGTCACGCGACGTGAAGGGGGTGACGGCGACAGCATCGAGGGCATCAAGGATGGCGCCCGGCCCCACCGGCAGCCCGACGCCGCGCAGGGCGCGGGCGAAGAAGACGACGTTGTCGGCCAGCTTACCGGGCGGCAGGATCTCGGCCATCAAGGCGTCGCGCTGCCTTGTCCCATCGCTCCGGGAGAAGGGAGCGCAGCGCGGCGAAGCTCGACCCGAACGACTCCGTCGACCACATGGTAGATCACCTTGTCGCCCAGATCGACGATCCCGAGGTCGAGGTCGCGATCGGGCAGCACCGCCGTGGCCCGCGTCCCGTTGAACACCAGGACCTGGACATTGCGCGCGGGATCGCGCGACGCCCAGCGCTTGAACTGCGTGTAATAGAGCGGCTTGCGCCAGGCCGAGGGCGAGCCGGCGTCGCAGGCGACGACGAGGCGCCGGCCCTCCATTTCCGTGTAGAGGACGAATTTCGCGCGGTCGGGCTTCCACTCCGGCCCGAGGCCCGCATTGGCCAACCAGTGGCAGAAGAAGGTGCGGCAGACGCTCGGTCGCGTGGCATGGATGCCGCAGCCCCGCCCCTGCACGATATGCCGGCACCACTGGCCCGGCGCCTTGTCGACCTCGACGACGCGGAAGACCTTGCAGCACATAGAACAGGTGCCGCAGTCCCGGCCCGGGACCAGGCCGGGTGGCATGCCACCCGGCGCTTGGTCGATGGGTTCGGCGGTGGTGATCATGCGTGGCTCAGCTCCGCCCGCACCTCGTCGATGAGGGCCTTGGTGCGTGATCCCGTCATCTTGACGATGTCGTCCTGATACTTGAGCAGCACCCCTAGGGTATTGTCGACAAGCTCAGGGTCAAGCGCCACGGCGTCGAGTTCGGTCAGGGCCGTCGCCCAATCCAGCGTCTCGGCGACACCGGGAGACTTGAACACGTCCTCGGCGCGGATCTTCTGGACGAAAGCGACAAGCTCGCGCGTGAGCGAGGCCGGCGCGTGGGGCGCCTTGGCGGCCACGATGGCGCGCTCGCGCTCAGCGGTGGGGTAATCGATCCAGTGGTAGAGGCAGCGGCGCTTCAGCGCGTCGTGAATTTCGCGCGTCCGGTTGGAGGTGATGATGACGATCGGCGGCGACGGCGCCTTGACGGCGCCGAGTTCGGGGATTGTCACCTGATAGTCGGACAGGATCTCGAGCAGGAAGGCCTCGAAGGCCTCGTCGGTGCGATCGAGTTCATCGATCAACAGCACCGGCGCACCCTGCGGCGAAGGCTCGAGCGCCTGGAGCAGCGGCCGCTTGACGAGGTAGCGCTCGGAGAAGACGTCCTCCTGCAGCCGGTCGCGGTCGGCGGCCGTGCCGCCGGCTTCGGCGAGCCGGATCGCCATCATCTGGCCCGCATAGTTCCACTCGTAGACCGCGGAGGCGACGTCGAGCCCCTCGTAGCACTGCAGCCGGATCAGCTTGCGGCCCAGAGCCGAGGCCAGCACCTTGGCGATCTCGGTCTTGCCGACGCCGGCGTCGCCCTCGAGCAGTAGCGGGCGATTGAGCCGCAGGCTCAGGAACAGCACGGTAGCGAGCGCTCGATCGGCGACGTAATGGGCACCCTCGAGCAAGGCCAGGGTTTCGTCGATGGAGGTGGGGACGGCAAGGGGATGGGTCAAGAACAACTCGCACTAAGCCGGTAGCGGCGGAGGGGGTGCGCGACGGGGGAGAATATTCGTTGCAGGCTGGTCCGATCCCCGTAGCACGCCGAAGTGCGCAAGCAGGGTGTCCAGCAGCACTTCAATGAGGTCCAGCTTGTCTCGCAGACCATCCGCCGCGGGGCTCGGCGAGATGCGTCCGGTTGGGCTTGGGTAGCGGTAAGTCGTGGAATAGCTTTCCAGACTGGAGATCTGCAGGAATGCAGCTTTGTCCATATTCTCATCCGGTAGCCGACGCATCGCGGTGTCGATCAGATGCGCCTTGGACCGCTCGATGTGGAGACCTTCCGAGGAGGCAACGGCTCTCACCAGATGTTCAGCCGCTTGTGAACACATATAGGCTGCGTTTCGAGACTGCCGCGCGAGCAACACCCTCGCATCCTGAAGGCACTCGTCAGCCAGTCGCAAGTCGGCAGCGATTGTCCTGTCAGCCGGCATCAAGACGTAGGCCGTCTCGCGCCAGATCATAACCCAGTGTATTGGGCTCGCCCCAGCATTCGGTGATGTCGCTCAGCGCCGCTGGGATGATCGTCGCATCCACACCCAGCGACTTGTGCAGCACCCAATAGGTCATCGGATCGAGCAGCTCGGGATCGGCCACGTCATCCACCACCACGGCCAAATCCCAATCGCTGTCCGGTCGGTGGTCGCCCCTGGCGCGGCTTCCGAACAGCCAGATCGCCCGCGGTGCCGCACGCTCGACGATGGCGGCCACCAGCGGTGCGATCTCTGTTGGAACGGGCAAACGATCAATCATCCAGCCGCTATAGCATGCGGAATCATGGAAACGTAGCGGCCTACAGATTAGCCTTCGACGCTGACGCTCACCCCAACGCGTTCTTCACCGCCCGGCCCGCCATGACGCCGATGAGATGCGCCCGGTAGGCTGCGTCGGCGTGGATGTCAGAGTTCAGCCCGGATGTCGAGGCTTTAACTCCGGCGATCGCCTTCTCCGAGAAGTCGGCACTGAGAGCCGCCTCGAATTCCTTGGCGCGGAACACACCGCTGGCACCGGCGCCCGTCACCGTGACCCGCACGCCCCCGTCGGCGCGCTTGCAGACGAAGACGCCGACCATGGCATAGCGCGAGGCCGGGTTGCGGAACTTCTCGTAGCCGGCCTTCTCGGGCACGGGAAAGAGGATCTTGGTGATGATCTCCCCTTCGCCGAGCGCCGTCTCGAACAGGCCGAGGAAGTAATCGTCGGCCGCAATCCCGCGCTTGTTGGTGACGATGGTGGCGCCGAGCGCCAGCGCGGCGGCGGGGTAATCGGCAGCCGGATCGTTGTTGGCGAGCGAGCCGCCGATGGTGCCGCGCGAGCGCACCGCCGGGTCGCCGACGAGACCCGCCATGATGGCGAGCGCCGGGATCTTCTGCTGCAACAGCGCCGACGTGGCGATCTCGCCATGCCGGGTCAGCGCCCCGATGGCGATCTTGCCGCCCTCCTCGGATACGCCCGACAGCGAGGAGCGCAACTGGCTCATGTCGATGACGTCGGACGGATTGGCGAACCGCAGCTTCATCGCCGGCAACAGCGTCTGCCCGCCCGCCATGAGCTTGGCCTCCGCGTTCTGCCCCATCAGGGCCGCGGCTTCGTCGACCGTCGCAGGCCGGTGATAGTTGAAGGCGTACATGGAAACTACTCCGTAGATCTAGGAAGGGAGGACGCCGATTCGTGGGCCCAGAACTCAGCTCGACCTCGGTGAGAACGAACGGACCGGCGGCGCCCCCTCCACCATGCTCCGCATGGTCCCCCTCCCCCGCTTCGCAGGGGGGGATGCGCGGAGAGGCCACAGCCTGTCCTCCCCCGTTCACGGGGGAGGGGGACCGCGCGTGGCGCGGTGGAGGGGGCACACGGAACCAACATCTACTCGGCCGCCAATTTTGTCACGCGATGCTGTGCGGCGCGCCACACCACCTGCGGGGTCGCGGGCATCGGCACATTCTCATGGCCGACCGCATCCGTGATGGCATTGATGACCGCCGGCGGTGCCGCGATGGCCCCGGCTTCCCCACAACCCTTGATCCCGAGCGGGTTCGAGGGGCATCGGGTCTCCGTCGTCTCGACCACGAAAGAGGGGAAATCATAGGCGCGCGGCATCTGGTAGTCCATGTAGCTCGCGGTGACGAGCTGCCCGGACTTGTCGTAGACCGTGCCCTCGAACAGCGCCTGGCCGACGCCTTGCGCGATGCCGCCGTGGACCTGACCTTCGACGATCATCGGGTTGATCAACACCCCGAAATCATCCACCGCCACCCAGCGCTCGATCCTGGTCACGCCGTCGGCCGGATCGATCTCCACCTCGCAGATGTGCACGCCGGCCGGGAAGGTGAAATTGGTCGGATCGTAGAAGGCACCTTCCTTGAGGCCGGGCTCGAGTTCCGCCCCCGTGAACTTGTGCGCCACATAGGCCTGCAGGGCCACCGAGCCGAAGTCGATGGTCTTGTCCGTGCCCCTGACGGTGAACTTGCCGTCCTTGAACTCGATGTCCTGGTCGCTGGCTTCGAGCACGTAGCCGGCGACCTTCTTGGCCTTGGCCTCGACCTTGTCGAGCGCCTTGACGATGGCCGACATGCCG
>CAXSEU010000288.1:0-5208 GCA_964236485.1 uncultured Lichenihabitans sp.
TGTTGGTGTCGGAATCTGCTTTCATGGCCGTGGTCAGATTGACGATCGCATGTGCGGTCATGACGCTGTCGGCGTCGAGCACCACCATGTGCTCGTAGGCTCCCCCCCACCGGGTGACGAAGTCCGCGATGTTGCCGGCCTTGCGGTTGTGGTTCTTGCGTCTGTGCCGATAAAAGACCTGGGCCTTGTCGCGGAGCCGGTCCCGCAGCGCCACGAGCGCTCGCTCCTCGGCGATCCAGACGTCGGGATCGGTGGTATCGGAGAGCAAGAAATAGTCGAAATGCTCTCCGAGCCCGGTCTTGGCCACATCCTCGCACATCGCCTGCAGGGCGCCGAAGATCCGGCTTGGGGCCTCGTTGTAGATGGGCATGACGACGGCGGTACGTTTCTCCAGGCGATCCGGGAGGGGCGGGGGCCTTGGCGCGAAGAACACCAGCCACAGGAAGCCCACGATGGCGCTCGAGAAGGCGAGGGCGATCCAAGAGAAATTGACGAGAAAGAGCGAGACCAGGGCCCATTCGAGGACCGTTACGCCACCGATGTTGACGACCAGGTACATCTGGTTCGTCCCATAGATCACGACCGCGAGCGCCACGCCGAACACCACCAGGCGCGAAAGCCAGGGCACACCGCGGTGGCGTGCGAGATCCCAGCCTCGACGGGAAAGCTTGTCGAACCGCCGCAGGGACTGGGTGGGCATGGCCAGAGGCTGTTCCGGCGGCATGGCCGGCGCGGCGAGGATATCCGCGAACCGGCCCGGCGACGCTTCCACTGGATCAACCAGTTGTCCGCTCACGCCGTCCATCGGTAGAGCCATGTTTCACTCACGGGCTTGCCTGCCGATTGAAGAACCAGCCGAAGCTCGGAGGACGACTCGCCCGCGAAGTCCAGTTCGAACAGGACGCGGTAAGTTTTTCGTTCCCGGCTGAGAAACGCACGCACGAAGACGATCGTGCCGGCCGAGGACGACAGGGCCTGCTGGATGTCCGTACCTCGCTGCGGGTCGGCGAACATGTCCGACGTGAACTCGACCACGAAGCGGTGCCGCTTGCCGGTCGATCCACGTCCCCCCCGCGTCGCCGTGACGGTCGCCATCAGCGGCCGGTCAGGCGGCGTCCAGCACCAGTACTGACGATAGGCGAAGGCCGCTTCAGCACCGGCCTGCAGCACCACCTTCGGTCGCCAGAAACAAAGCACGTTTTCGTTGTTTTCGGAATCGCTGGGAATTTCCACCAGGGCCACGCTGCCCTCGCCCCAATCGTTCAGCGGCTCGATCCAAAGCGAGGGCCGCAGCTCCCAGTGCTGATCGTCGTCCTGCAACTGATTGAAGTTGCGCTCCCGCTGCAGCAGGCCGAAGCCACGCGGGTTGGAGTCCACGAAAGCTGAGATCTGCAACGTCTGAGGATTGGAGAGCGGGCGCCAGAGCCACTCGCCGTTGCCGTTGAGGATCTGCAGGCCCGAGACCGAATATACGCCCTCGCGCAGATCGTCGACGTTGCGGCGGTTGATCGGACCGAACAAGAACATCGCCCCCGTGCAGCCGAGCCCGTAGAAATCCGCCGTGCTTCGGGTGAAGAGCGTGCACTCGGTGTCGATGATGGTGATTTCGCCGGGGCGCAGGGTGAACCGATACGCGCCCGTCATGCTGTCCGAATCGACGAGGGCCGATATCACCAGCACATCCGCGGCGAGACTCGGTCGCTCGATCCAGATTTCACGGAACGCCGGGAATTCCTCGCCCTTCGCATCGCCGGTGCGGATCGCCAAGGCCCGCGCGGTCTGGCCGAAATTCTGCCCGTAGGCCAGGGCACGAAAAAAGCTCGCGCCCTGGAAGATGGCGGCATCCATGAAGCCCTTGTCGCCGCGGGCGTGAAGGACCCTGAACCCCGAGAAAGCGATATCGGTGACCGCATCCGGCAGTGCCAGCTTGCCGTAGTCGAACAGCCCGGGGCTGTAGCGCAGAGGCACCGCCACCCTGTCTTGGACGATGTTGATCTGCACCGGCGCCGTGAAGAGGAAGCCACGATGCAGCGGCTCGATGGCGAAGCCGATCTGCTCGTCGGCCCACACAGCCATGCCGGGCTTTGGCCGAATGGCCACGTACTGCTCGTAGTTCAGGTTCGAGAACGGCGTCGGCATTGCCGCGTTCGGTGCTTCGTGCGGCTTCTTGGCGAGCTCTCGCGCCCTGTCGACCACCATCGAGAAATCGAAAGGGCGCGGGTTCGGACCGTTCTGCTTTGGAGGATCTTCCGCCCCTGAGGCCGGGGACACAGCCACTCCTACCCCGGCGGCTACCCATTTGAAGAGGTCGCGGCGTACGATCATACGGCTCACTTGACTGTGTCTACGGCGTGCGACGTCCAGAAGCGGGAGGGTCGACCGGGCGCCGTTATATACCTGAAAAGGCTGCAGCCGCGAGCCGTTTTTGACACGGCACGGCGCGCGCCATATCCCGATGCCGGGAAGACCGCCGACGCGTCAGGGATGAACGCGCCGGCTCGGGAGCGCTGAAGATGATCGAACATCGCCGCTGTCTGGCCGTGGTCTTGGCAGCCGGGGAGGGCACCCGGATGAAGTCGGCCCTCCCGAAGGTGCTGCATCGCCTCGC
The DNA here is from genome assembly GCA_964236485.1 of uncultured Lichenihabitans sp. GTDB lineage: Bacteria > Pseudomonadota > Alphaproteobacteria > Rhizobiales > Beijerinckiaceae > Lichenihabitans. The sequence goes on from CAXSEU010000288.1 coordinate 2,609, forward strand.
GGGGCGAACCATGGTCTCGCACGTGGCGATGACCGCCAAGGCCGCGTCGATCGATGCGATCGCGGTCGTCATTGGGCCGGGCCGCGACGATGTCGCGCTCGACCTGCGAAAGGCGGTTCCGGATGCCGAAGTCTTCGAGCAGACGGAGCGGCGCGGCACCGCGCACGCGGTGCTGGCCGCCCGCGAGGCTATCGCCCGGGGGTACGACGACGTTCTCGTGCTCTACGCCGACGTACCGCTGGTTCGTCCCGAGACGCTCCTCGCGATGAGGAGCGCCTTGGCGGAAGGCGCGAAGGTGGTGGCCCTCGGCTTCGAGGCCGCCAGCCCGGAGGGTTACGGTCGGCTGTTGACTGCCGGAGGAGAACTGCTGGCGATCCGGGAACATAAGGATGCCACCGGGGCCGAGCGCGCCATCACCCTGTGCAATTCGGGTCTCATGGCGCTGGCCGGGGACGTGGCCCTGGACCTGCTCGCCCATGTGCAGAGCGACAACGCCCAGGGCGAATACTACCTCACCGATGTGGTGGAACTGGCCCGCGCGGGCGGGCGCAGGTGCGTCGCGCTGAATGCGGCCGAAAGCGAGGTCATGGGCGTCAACGACCGCGTGCAACTCGCTGCCGCCGAGGCCGTGCTGCAGGATCGCCTCCGAAAGGCTGCCATGCGGGGCGGGGCGACGCTCATGGCCCCGGAGACCGTGTTCCTGTCCCATGACACGGTGCTAGGCCGCGACGTCGTGGTCGAGCCGCACGTCGTCTTCGGCCCGGGCGTCAGCGCGGAGGAGGGGGCCGTCGTCCATGCCTTCTCGCATCTCGAGGGCGCGAGGGTGGGGCCTGGGGCCTCCGTAGGTCCCTTTGGCCGGTTGCGCCCCGGCACGGTCCTCGGCAAAGGTGCCAAGGTCGGGAATTTTGTCGAACTGAAAAGCGCCGACATCGCCGAGGGGGCGAAAGTCTCCCACCTGAGCTATCTCGGCGATGCGAGCGTCGGGGCCGGGGCCAACATCGGCGCCGGCACCATCTCCTGCAATTACGATGGCTTCGGCAAGGCACGGACGGAGATCGGGGCGGGCGCGTTCATCGGCTCGAACTCCGCCCTGGTGGCCCCCGTCAAGATTGGCGTCGGGGCTTTCGTCGGGTCGGGATCGGTCATCACCGAGGATGTGCCGGCCGACGCGCTCGCGCTCGGTCGCGGCCGCCAGGTTGTCAAGGACGGCTGGGCGGTCACGTTCCGGGCCGAGAAAACCAAGCGGAAAGACTGAGCGACCAATAAGGCTGCACCGCCAGGACCTTTGGGTTAGATTGAGGAACGCTTCGGCTCCTCTTTCGCGAGACTTCCATGTGCGGCATCGTTGGTATCCTGGGGGCCGGTCCGGTGGCGGATCAGATCGTCGAAGCCTTGAAGAGGCTCGAATACCGCGGATATGATTCAGCCGGCATCGCGACGTTGGAGAACGGCGCCCTGACCCGTCGGCGCGCGCCGGGCAAGCTGAAGAACCTGGAACTGCGGCTGCACAGCGACCCTCTGAAGGGCGCCAGCGGTATCGGACACACGCGCTGGGCCACGCATGGCAAGCCGAGCGAGACCAATGCCCACCCCCACGCCACCGACCGCGTCGCCGTGGTGCACAACGGCATCATCGAGAACTTTCGCGAGCTGAGGCAGGAACTCGTGGGCAAGGGCCATGTGTTTGAGACCGAGACGGACTCTGAGACGGTGGCCCATCTCGTCACCGACGAGTTGCAGACCGGCAAGACCCCGGCCGAGGCCGTGGCGGCGGCGCTGCCGCGCCTCAAGGGTGCGTTCGCGCTGGCGTTCCTGTTCGACGGCTTTCCGGATCTCCTGATCGGGGCGCGACGGGGCGCGCCTCTGGCGGTCGGCTTTGGAGAAGGCGAGATGTATCTCGGTTCCGACGCCCTGGCCCTGGCGCCCTTCACCAACGAGATCGCCTATCTGGAAGAGGGTGATTGGGTCGTCCTTGACCGCCGCCGCGCCCAGTTTTTCGACGAAGCGGATCGGACCGTCGGTCGCGCCCGTCAGAAGAGCGCCGCCAGCGCTTTCCTGGTGGACAAGGGCAACTACCGGCACTTCATGGCGAAGGAGATCCACGAGCAGCCCGAAGTCGTCGGACGCACGCTGGCCCATTACCTCGATCTTTCGGCCGGATGCGTGCTCCTTCCCTTCACCCTGCCGTTCGATCCGAACAAGGTGGAGCGAATCACCCTGACGGCCTGCGGCACGGCCTATATCGCTGCGCTCGCGGCCAAATACTGGTTCGAAAAGCTCGCCCGCCTGCCGGTCGACATCGACGTCGCGTCCGAGTTTCGCTATCGGGACGCGCCGCTGCCGAAAGAAAACGGCGTGATGATCGTCGTCTCACAATCGGGCGAGACGGCCGACACGCTGGCCTCGTTGCGCCACGCCAAGCAGAACGGACAGCACATCGTCAGTGTCGTCAATGTCGCCTCCTCGACCATGGCGCGGGAGAGCGACGTCGTGGCGATGACGCTGGCCGGGCCCGAGATCGGCGTCGCCTCGACGAAGGCCTTCACGTGTCAACTGGCGGTGCTGGCCTGCCTCGCCCTGGCGCTGGGTCGTGCCCGGGG
>CAXSEU010000289.1:0-2779 GCA_964236485.1 uncultured Lichenihabitans sp.
CCGAAGAGTTCGATGGAGCGCAGCACATCCGCATGCGGCACGGCGCCGACGCTCATCTGCATCAGATAGCGGTCGTGCCCGAAGAACCCGTGCTGGTAGAGGATCTTCTGCGCCACCTCTTCGGGGCTGCCGAGCATGACGGCGCCGCGCAGGCCCACCAGCTGATCGAACTGTCCCCGGGACATCGGCGCCCAGCCGCGCTCCCGGCCGAGCCGCGTCATCATGGCCGCATAGGCCGGAAACAGCTTTTCGGCCGCGTCCTCCCGGGTTTCGGCCACGAGCCCGTGCGAGTTTATGCCGATCCTCAGCCGCGCCGCGTCATGGCCCGCCCGCCGCGCGGTATCGCGATAGAGGGTGCCGAGCGGCGCGAAACGCTCGGGCTCGCCCCCGATGATCGCGATGGCGAGGGGCAGCCCCAACTGGCCGGCCCGCACCACTGAGGGAGGCGAGCCCCCGATGGCGATCCACACCGGCAGGGGATGCTGCACGGGCCTCGGGTAGATGCCCCGCCCGTCGAGCGGCGCCCTGTGGCGGCCAGACCACCTTACGGCCTCGGTCGCGCGGATCTTCAGCAGGAGATCAAGCTTTTCGGAGAACAAGGTGTCGTAGTCGTCGAGGTCATAGCCGAACAGCGGGAAGGATTCGATGAAGGATCCCCGCCCGGCCATGATCTGGGCTCGGCCACCGGAGACGAGGTCCACCGTGGCGAACTCCTGGAACACCCGCACCGGGTCGTCGGAGCTCAGCACCGTCACGGCGCTGGTCAGCCGGATGCGCTTCGTTCGGGCCGCGGCGGCGGCGAGGATGATGGCCGGGGCCGAGGCCATGAAATCGGGCCGATGATGTTCCCCGATGCCGAACACGTCGAGTCCCACCGCTTCGGCGAGTTCGATCTCCTCGAGGAGATTTCTCATGCGCGCCTCGGGGTCGATGGTGTGGCCCGTCAGCGGGTCGGCGGAGGTCTCCGCAAAACTGTAGATCCCGAGTTCCATGGCGTGTCCGAGGCGTGTCCTCCGTGCGGTTTGGACCTCGGGCCGCGAGGGTGCAAGCCGGAAATCGAACGGTCCCATCCAGCGTCCGCCGGGTGAAACCCGGGCCCGGCGGCGGCATCCGTGGACAAGGCGGGCGCTATCCGGCGGCGAGACGCAACTTGGACGCTCGGTGCCGGCGCGCGCCGTTCATGGCTGCCGGGCTTCCGTAGACCTTGGCGGTCCCGGGTTTCTCGCGCTTGGCCTCGTAGAGGGCGATGTCCGCCCTGCGTAGCAAATCGCTCCGCCCATCCACGCCATCGTCGAGCCAGGAGATCCCGATGGTGCCGGACACCGACACGTCGCCGCCGGCGTAGCCCACGGAATGCCGCAGGTCGGCGAGGAGCCTCCGCACGAGGCCGTCGAGATCGGCGCCCGATCGCATCGGCGCGAGCACCACGAACTCGTCGCCTCCCAACCGCCCGGCGAAGCAGTTCGCGAGATATGGCGCCTGAAGCCGCAAACCGATGAGCCGCAGCAACTCGTCCCCGGCGAGATGGCCGCATCGGTCGTTGACCATCTTGAAGCGGTCGAGATCGATCAGCATGAGCGCAAGCGGCTCGCGCCGCTCGCGTGCCGCCAAAATCCTCTCCTCGATGGCGAGGTTGCAACCGGCACGGTTGGGAATCTGCGTGAGGTCGTCGATCGTGGCGGTGCGTCGCAGCGCCTGCTCCATGCGATATTGAATGGTGATGTCCTGGAACATGCCGATCAAGGCGAGCGGCCTTCCCTCGAACGTCTCCAGTTCGCCCATGCTCCGCACACGCTTCGTGGTGCCGTCCGCCGTGATGAAGTCGCTCTCCAGTTCATAGGGCTCCCCGGTCGCGATGGTGCGCTCCACCGCCGCCGCGACGATGGGCTGCGCGTGGGGGGGATAGAACGCCAGGGCGCTATTGAGCGGTGGCGCGGTGCCGACCGGCAGGCCGTGGATGGCGAACACTTGATCGGACCACTCCAGGACATGATCCGCGAGATTGAGCCTCCAAGAGCCGATATTGGCCATGCGCTCCGCCTGATGAAGCTGGCGCTGCTCGCGATCGAGTTGCTGGACATGCCGCTGACGCTCGGCCGCGAGCTTGGCGGAGGTCGTCGCGATTCGATGCGCCTGGATGTAGGTTTCGACCAGGCGGGCAAGATCGCGCAGCGTATCGAGGTCGTCCGCACTGGGCAGGCGCGGGTGATCGTCGATGACGCAGAGCGTGCCGATGGCCACGGGGTCGGGATGCTCCTCGTCCGCGGTCGCCCGGACCGGGACGCCGGCGTAGAAGCGGATGAACGGCGCGCCGGTCACGAACGGATTGGTGGCGAATCGGGGATCCGCCGCCGCGTCCGGCACCACCAGCACGTCGTCCGCCTCCACCGCATGGGCGCAGAACGAATGCTCGATCGCCGTCTCGCAGAGCTCCAGCCCGAACTCCGACTTGAACCATTGACGGTCGCGGTCGATCAAGGACACGAGCGCGATCTTGCAGCGCAGCATCCGGCGCGCGATGAGAACGACGCTGTCGAAGTCGCGCGACGGCGGCGTGTCGAGGAGGCCTGTCTGGGCGAGCGCCGCGAGGCGTCGAACGTCCTTTCGGCGGGAGGGACGAGATGAGGGCGGGCACGTCTGCGACATGACCTGACGCTAGCGGCACTTGATGAACAGATCGTAGAACAAACGACCGAATGGTTGTTATCGATACCGCATCCGGGCGCGCGGTCGGATTGCTTCGCTCGAGACCCGCCTCGGCGCGTCCGCAAGGGCGCCC
>CAXSEU010000289.1:2789-5169 GCA_964236485.1 uncultured Lichenihabitans sp.
TCATGCTGTTGCGGACACGCGCCAGCTCGGGACACCGGAACGGCGGGCGCGAATGGGGTGGCCGTCGACAGACCTCGACCGAGCCTACTTCATGGGCGGTTCGCCATGGCAGGTGGCGGGCTTCTTCGGCGGGGCGAAAGGATCGACCAGGAAATTGTCGGCACATTTATCGCAGCCGGCGAGAACGGCTGCGAGGAGGAGGACGGCGACCAGCCGGCTGCCACGATGACGCATAGGGCTTGATACTCCCCGCGGCCCGCGAGTTCGGCCGCACCGCCGCGACCATAGCAGACCGGAGGATCCTTGAAAGCCGCCGGCTCGCTTTTGGCAAAGCGGACGTGTAGAAGGCCGGCATGTCACCGACCCTTCTCTTCGACATGGACGGCACGCTGGTCCATACCGACCCCCTGCATTTCGCAGCCTTTCAGACCGTCCTGGCCCCGCATGGCCTCGACCTCGATTGGTCGACCTACCGCCAGTTCATCATGGGGAAGTCCAACGAGAGCATCGCGGCGCGGTTGCTCCCTGACGTGCCCGTGGAGCAGCATGCGGCACTGATGGAGCGCAAGGAGGCCGAATACCGGCTCTTGGCCCAGAAGCTCGAGCCTGCGGCGGGGTTGATGGACCTCCTGGACTGGGCCGCTCGGGCCGGCATCGCCTTGGCGGTCGTGACCAGCGCGCCGCGCGACAGCGCCGACCACGTGCTTCAGGCCCTGAACATAAGGTCGCGGTTCGAGGCCGTGATCACCCGGAACGACGTCGAGAACGCCAAGCCGCATCCGATGCCCTATCTGAAGGCGCTGGCGGCGGTCGGCGGCGAAGCGCGGCGCAGCGTGGCCTTCGAGGATTCGAGCGCCGGCGTCACCGCTGCGGTGGCGGCCGGTCTTCCCGTCGTGGGACTGACCGAACTCATCGACGAGAACGCCCTTCGGGCTCATGGGGCCTCGCTGCTGATCGAGGATTACCGCGACCCGCGGCTGATGGGTTTCCTGCGGCGGCATCTCGTCCTCGACGAAACCGCGGTGCCCTGAGCATGTTGTCGCTGAAGGGCGGCCCGTGTGGTTCCCGCGATCGATCGCGCCGTGCTTTTCTTTCGGATCGATGAAAGCTAAAACCTCTCCCGACATGAGCGTTGCCCCCGTTCTCCCAACCGATACGCTGATCTCGGACCCGATCAGCCAGGGTGACGTTCCATCGATGCGTTTGTCCCAGGTGCTCGAGACGCTCGCTCGGGAGCCCGAGGAACGCATCAGTATCCGCTCCATGCTGGCGCTCCTCAGCGATCGCTCCTTCGCAGTTCTGGTCGTGCTGCTCGGCCTGCCGAACTGCCTCCCGATGCCGCCTCCCATTCCCGCCATCTCGGCCTTGATGCTGATCCTGGTGGCCTCGCAGATCGCCCTGCGCCGCGCCGAGCCCTGGTTTCCGCGCGCCGTGCTGCGCGGCTCCGTCGCCCAGGCCGACCTGCGCCGCGCGGTCGGGCGGGCGCTCCCGGTCGTCAGCGTGCTCGAGCGCTGGTCGAAACCCCGCTGGCACCTCTTCGGCGCCCGCACGAGCGCCTTTTTGGGTGCGCTGCTGCTGATCGTCATGGCGCTCGGCATGCTGACGGCAGCGCCGCTCATCGGCCAGGTGCCCTACGGACTGGCGGTCTGCCTCATCGGGCTCGGGCAGGCCGAGCGTGACGGCATGCTGGTCGCCTCCGGACTCGTAGCCGGCCTCCTCGGCGCCATGCTCAGCGCGGGCTTCATCTACGGGGTGCTGCTGGCGGTCCGAAACCTGTTCTGACGGCCTACCAGATCGTCGAACGGGCGCGCCCATCGAGGATCTCGGCCAGGCGAGACCGGGTGCCCGCACCGGTGCCCGGCGGCAGGTCGCGCGGATCGAAAAACCCGGTCTCGACGATCTCCCAATCCGGGACGCGCGGCCCGATCCGCCGGAACTGGCGCACCTCGTAGACGACGACGTGATCCCGACGCGAGGCGCGGCTGTTGAAGAAGATCCCGTGCGGCACGAGGTCTCCCGAGACCTCGATGTTGCATTCTTCCCTGACCTCGCGGATCAGCGCCCCGGCAACGGTCTCGCCCACCTCGACCGCGCCTCCGGGCAGATGCCAACCCACAACGTAGGAATGGCGCACCAGGAAAACGCGGCCTTCCGAGTCGATGACCGCCGCCCTGACCCCGAGGGTGAGCGGCCGCGTGACGCGCGCCGACAGGTGGATCAGCCTCCGGGCGAGACCCGCGGGAGGGTTCGGCAGCCGCAAGCGCACGGAAGCGGTCTCAAGGAAAGACCGCCGCGGCGCCCCTCTGCACCGAAACCCCCACCCCCACGGTAACGTCGCTGATCAGAGCATAGTCAACACCGGCACCTACCCGACCGCCAA
>CAXSEU010000290.1:0-1645 GCA_964236485.1 uncultured Lichenihabitans sp.
GGCGGTCATGAAATCCGCAAAGGCGATCTTCCAGGCGCCGCCATGATGGTCGTCATGATCGTCATGTCCGCGCTTGACGATGATGATTTCGTGGACGTTGGCGTCATCCATCATCCCACCTCGGCCATGTGCCCATCGAGCGCCGCCGCCCAGGCTTGCAGTTGGGTGCGCATCGTCGTGTCGCCGGCCTCGACCGTAACCTCGGGCGCCTCGCTCGCGGCGATGTCGATCGCCGCCTCGTCCGCGAAGGCCAGCCGCAAGGGCTCGACGAGGTCGGCCGGGCCGGCGATGCGGATCGCCGCGGTGTCACCGTTTGCCAACAGCTGGGTCACGGCCTCGCGCAACTCCTCCGCCGCCTTGGCCCGCACCGCCCTCCCGAGGAAAGGCTGGAGGATTTCCACCACGCCCTCGGCAAGGCCTCGCTCGAGCGCCGCGAGGCCCGCCCGCAGCTGTTCGGCCAGCACCGTTGACTCCCGCTCGATCCAGCGCCGCCTCTCTTCGGCCATCGCTTCGGCGTGACGGCTTTCGAGGTCCGCCGCCTGCGCCGCGAGCGCCGCCTCGGTGGCGATGGCGGCCTCGGCCAATGCCTCGTCCCGCGCCTGGGCGATCCTCGCGCCCTCGTCGTCTCCGAGGGAGACAAGATCGTCATCCAGGAACCCGGGCTCCGGCATGGTCATCGCGGGCGCCGTCGGGGCGTCGATCTCGGCGATGTCGGTCGGGGCGAAGACGGGCAGGAAAAGGGCGATCGGGTCCGTCATGCGGCAACCCTCTGGTGGATCCACTGCTTGAGCACCGCGGCGGCCTGCTCCTCATCGAACTCGATCATCTGTTCGAGCCGTTTCTGCGGTGAGCGGCGGGGACGGCTGGTCACGTCCTCGATCAGGTTTTCCTCGGTCCAGCCGTCGATCTGCATGGCACCCGGTTCCATGCCCTCGCCCAGCGTCAGCGGAGGGGCCATGGAGTCCTGCAACATGAGCGGGTCCGCGCTCACCGGAAAGGCTTCCGCGGCCGGCGTGGCGAGCGCCCGGATCAAGGGCCGCACCACGAAGATCACGACGACGGCGGTGATGGCCAGGATGACGGCGGCGTTGATCAAGGTTCCGGACTGGCGGAAGACGGCGTCCATGATGCCGGGGGACGGCACAGGCTCGAGGTCGCGGCCGCTGTCGACGAAATCCGCCGCCAGGACCTTGATGGTGTCGCCCCGGACCCTGTCGACGCCCGCCGCGGTGGCGATGATCTGCTCGATGTCGGCGAGCTTCTTGTCCAGGGCGTCCGCCGAGGGCTTGTCGCCGAGGCTTTGCATCAGCACCGACCGGTTGATCACCACCGCGACGGAGAGACGATCGATGGCGTAGCCGGAGCTGACGGTCGTGGTGGTCTTCGAGGAGACCTCGTAGTTGTTGAGCTCCTCCCGCTTCTGGTTCTCTTCGCTCGCCTGTTTTCCGCTGGACGGGGGGGTGCCCGACTGCGGCAGGTTCTGGTTGGCCGTCGTGGGCGGCTGGGCGGAATTGTTGGTCGAGCTCTGGCTCTCCTTCACGACGCGGGTCGAACGCTCGACCCGGGAATCGGGGTTGAAGGTCGTCTCGTTGGTCTGCCGCGTGTCGGTGTTGAGCTTGGCCGCGACGCTGATCTGCAGGTTGTG
>CAXSEU010000290.1:1655-5132 GCA_964236485.1 uncultured Lichenihabitans sp.
CGAGCGTCGGAGTGAGGGTCTTGCGGATTTCGTCCCCGATGCTTCGGTCGACGGATTTTTCGAGTTCGAGCACCTTGGCCGGGGCGCCGTTGGCAGCATCGTCGCTGGAGGCCAGGACCGCCCCGTCGGTGCTCAGCACCGTCACCTCGTCGATCGTCATGCCCGGCACCGCGGCCGCCACGAGATGGCGGATGGCTTGCGCCACATGCGTGTCTTCGAAGGTCGCGGCGCGGATCACCACCGAGGCGGACGGAGGCTGCCGGGCGCGCCGGAAGGATCCTTCGTCGGGCAGGACGATGTGGACGCGCGCGGCCTTGATGCCGGCCATCGACTGGATGGTGCGGGAGAGTTCCCCCTCCATGGCGCGAACCCGGGTGACGTCCTGCATGAACGAGGTGAGGCCGAGCGAGCCCATCTTGTCGTAGAGTTCGTAACCCGCGTTCGAGCTGTGGGGCAGACCCTTTTCGGCCAGCAGCATGCGGGCCTGGGCGGTCTGGCCGTAGCGGACCATCACCGAGGTGCCGTCGGCGCTGACATCGAACGCGATGTCGGCGTCATGCAGCGCGGAGCCGATGCTCGAGACGTCCTGCCGGTCGAGCCCCGCGTAGAGCGTTTCCATCGAAGGACGGCTGAGATAATAGCCGCCGATCCCCGTGAGCGCGAAGACCGTCACCCCGATGGCGGCGAGCCTGCGGGCCCCCAATTGCAGCAGATTGGCCCAGAGCCGCTGCGCTTGTTCCATCGCGTTCATTACCGCCTCAAACCGGCCCCTGCGTCAGGGCGCAATCTGACCGGCCAAGCTTGTGCGGAAATGGTCCAAAGCCAACCCGGCCGCCATGGCCAGGCACGAGTGCCCGGCCTCGGCGCGGCGGCGGTCGCTAAGGCGATTACTGGAACAGCTTGAGGATCAGCTGGCTGTTCTGGTTGGCGATGGACAGCGACTGGATGCCGAGCTGCTGCTGCGTCTGCAGGGCCTGGAGCCGGGTCGAGGCCACGTTCATGTCGGCATCGACCAGGGAGCCGACGCCTGTGGTGATCGCGTCCGACAGGCTCGCGACGAAGTTCGATTGCGAATCGATCCGGGTTTTCGTCGCGCCGAGCGCCGCGCCGGCCGAGGTGACCGAGGCGATGGCCTTGTCGAGACTGGTCAGCATGCTCGACAGGTCGGCCGTGCTGGTGGCGGAGCTCAGCGTGAAGCCGAGGATCGAGGTATCGGAACCCACCGTGGAGACACCGGAATTCGCCTTCGACAAGATGCCGACGTTGCTGGCGGCGCTCGTGTTGCCGTCGATCAGCGTCGTCTTGGTCGTATCGATATCGATCGTGCCGAGCGTGACGGCGCCAACCGAATCGCGGGTGAACGAGGCCACGATTTTCGCGGTGGCCGCGTATCCCGTGGCACTCGAATCCGCCTTGACGAGGTTGACGCCGTTGAAGGAGGCGGAACCCGCGATCGTCTTCAACTGGGCCTGCTGCTGCAATACGTCGGTCTCGACCTGGTCGATGTTGGCCGGTGAGGCCTGGGCCGTGACGAGGTCGTTCTTCAGCGAGTTCAGGATCGTCAGCGTGCTGCTGAGACCGGCCGTCGCAACGCCGACCGCAGACGAGCCGAGACTCAAGGCGTCCTTGACAGACGACAAGGCGCCGACGTCCGACTTCATCGTCGTCGAAATCGACCAATAGGCCGTGTTGTCGGCCGCGCTCTGGACCCTGAGGCCGGACGAAATCTGGCTTTGCACAGCCTGCAGCGACTTCTGCGTCGCGGCAAGGCTCTGCAGGGCGCTCAGCGCTGACGTGTTGGTGAGTAGGCTGCTCATGGTAAATTTTTCCCTGGTGTCAGTCTCACGTGGATGAAAGGACATCCCGGGCTCGACCGGTCCGCAGGGGCGGCGTCATGCCTTTGAACCCAAACGCTTTTTGTGAGGCCCAACCCTGCGTGGAGCCAAGTTAGGGCGCGGCTCTTACGGATCGATGAATCGGCGGATGAAGCAACGCCGATAATCGCGAAGGTCATCGGCCCTTCGCGTTCGTGTATAATGAAGCTTTAATTCAAGCAATCGGTTAAGTCTGAATCTTCTGGAATGTTCGCTGTGACGAATAGGCCGACGCTGCGATCGCGACTGCTCACGCTGCCGGTTTGGATGTTGGGACGGCGTGTCGACGTACGTCGGGCGTTGCTGACAGACGTCAGCTTGGAAGGGGGAGAAGCCCCGACGCAGGGGCCCGCGGCGGACGGCCAGCTCTCCCGCCACGAGGCGGCGCGTCAGGTGAACGAAACGCTGTTCCCGGATTCCGCCAGCGCTTCGTCGCGACGCAGGGCGGCGGTGTCGAGAGGCGGGCGGCGCCACCATCAATACACTCGTCGGCCAGTGGCGCGAGGAGGTCGACACCGTCTCGGCTATGGCCTACCCTGCGGCCACCTCGTTCCCGCGAAGGATCCCGACGGGCTGATGGCGAAGCCTTGGGAAATTCCTGAGTGCCGGGTGACGCTGTCCCCTGCCCTTTTCAGCACCGGTGAGACCCACTCCATGAGCCGTCCGCTTCCCGTCGCGCTGCTTCTCATCATCAGCGGCGGCTTCATGGATGCCTTCACTTACATCGCCTACGGACATGTCTTCACCAACGCGCAGAGTGGCAACGTCGTCCTGTTCAGCGTCTATGCGACCCGGCTCGATTGGGTGCAGGCGTCGAGGCACGTGCCTCCGATGCTGGCCTTCTTCCCCGGTATTTTCGCCGCCCGGTGGCTTGACGCTAAGAAGCCCCTGGGCGATCTCTACCGGCCCGACATCGTCGTCCTGTCGATCGAACTCGCCATCCTGATCGTCCTCGCGGCGTTGGACGTCGTACTGCCGCCCGGCCTCGTTACCTTCGGCATCGCTTTCGCATCGGCGATGCAGAACACCAGCTTCAAGTCGGTCGAGGGCCTATCCTACACCTCCGTCGTGACGACCGGGAACCTGCGTTCGACGGCCGAAGCCCTCTTCGAGGGACTGTCGCGCCGTGACGCCAAGGTGCTCCGCAAGGCGCGGGTACTGGGCGCCATCTGCGCGGCCTTTGCGGCCGGGGCCGTGCTCGGCTCGATCCTGACGTGGCAGTTCGGCAAGGCTGGGATCGTCTGTCCGATCGTCTTGCTGGCTGTCTCGCTCGTCGCCTGCAGGCGGGACACGCAGCCCCGGTGAGGCCGCAGCTCGGCGGTCTGCGGCGGACCGGCGCGCTGGTGGAGTGTGTCTCGCTCACCGGCGCGGCCGGTCTCGTCGGAGGACGCCTGTCCTGCTTGCCCATGGCGTCGTCGAAACGGGGCAATTCATGACAAGCGTCGAACCCCGCCTCAGGCAGGTGCCTGGGACGACGACGAAAGGGCGCCAAGGCTCGGGCGCGCCTCGATCCGGACGATCGATCGCGTGATTGGCTATGTGCAGGGAAAGGTGGTTGCGGGGGCAGGATTTGAACCTGCGGCCTTCAGGTTATGAGCCTGAC
>CAXSEU010000291.1:0-1206 GCA_964236485.1 uncultured Lichenihabitans sp.
CACGCCGTTCGCCAGCAGCGTGTAGCGCACGAGCTGAATGATGAGTGAGCCGATCAGGGTGCCGACGATCGTGGCGCGACCCCCGGACAGCAGCGTCCCGCCGACCGCGACCGCCGCGATGGCGTCGAGTTCCATGCCCATGCCGATGAGGTTGGCGTCGGCCGCCGAATTCATGGCGATGACGATCAGTCCCGCCATGCCCGCGCAGAGCCCGGATGCCACGTACACGAGGCATTTCACCCGGCCGACCGGTATGCCGGCGAGACGGGCCGCGGGCTCGTTTCCGCCCACCGCCAGGATCCGGCGGCCGAAGACCGTCCGGCGCAGCATCCAGGCGGCGCTCCCCACGATGGCGAGCATGATCCAGACCTGGAAGGGCACACCCAGCACCCTGCCAAGGGCGATGGCCTGGAATTCGGGAGCCTTGAAGACCTGCAGGTCGCCATTGGTCCAGACCTGGGCGATCCCTCGGCCCGCAATGAACAGGATCAGGGTCGCGATGATGGGCTGGATGCGGAAGCTCGAGACCAGCCAACCGTTGAAGAGGCCGAAAAGGCCCGCAACCCCCACGGGAACGACGACAGCCAGGACGATGGCGAAATAGAGGTTCGGGACGTGCACCAGCGATCCCGTGAAGAACCCGGGCGACAATGCGCCCGCGATCGCCATGAGCGAACCCACCGACAGGTCGATGCCGCCCGTCGCGATGACCAGCGTCATCCCGACACCGACGATCACGATGGTGCAGACCTGCGTCAGGTTCACCGACAAGGTCTGCAGGGTGGCGAAGTGCGGCGTGTAGGCGAGGTTGAAGAGAATCAGCAGGACCAACGCGATCAGGGTACCGAAACGCTTCAGGATGGAAGCGAGGCGCAGGTTACCGGAGCTGGGACCAAGTTTCCGCGGCGCCGGTGCGGCCGTGGACCCCAGCTTGCTCTCGACGTCCACGCTCACGGGGCGGCTCCCTCGGCAGCGTGCGCCCCATCGGCCGGCGGTGCGCCGTGGGCCATGGCCTGCATGAGGGCCGGCTCGCTGATCTCCGCCTTGCCGAACTCCGCCACCGTGCTGCCGTCCCGCAGCACGAACACCCGGTCCGCGCCTTCGACCACCTCCTCGAGCTCCGAGGAGATCATCAGCACGCCGAGCCCCTCCTCGGCCAAGGCGCGGATGAGGCGCTGGATTTCGGCCTTTGCGCCGACGTCGATG
>CAXSEU010000291.1:1216-5126 GCA_964236485.1 uncultured Lichenihabitans sp.
GTCGGCTCATCGAAGATCAGCAGTTTAGGACTCATGCAGAGCCACCGGGCAAGGAGAACCTTCTGCTGGTTGCCACCGGACAATTCGCGGATCGGCTGCTCCGGGCTGGCGCATTTGATGCCGACCTCGCGGATGAAACGATCGACGATCTGCTTCTGCCTGGTTTCGTCGACGACCCCCGACCGCGCCAGGGCCGGCAGCAACGCAAGGGTGAGGTTCTCGCGCACCGACATGCCCGGGATGATGCCTTCGTGCTTGCGGTCCTCGGAACAAAAGCCGATCCCCGCCGCGATGGCATCGGAGGGTTGGCGGAAGGCGGTCTTCCGCCCGGCATAGATGACGTCGCCCTTCTCGTGCGGGTCGGCGGCGAAGATCGCGCGGGCCGTTTCGGTGCGCCCGGAGCCCAGCAGGCCCGCAAGGCCGACGATCTCGCCGCGGCGGATCGACAGGTCGGCGTGGCTGACACGGCGGCCGACGGCGAGCGCCGTGGTCCGGAGGATCTCCTCCCCGATGTCGTGCGCCTTGCTGGAGAAGGCCGTCGCGCCCTGGCGGCGAACTTCGGCGAGGTCGCGCCCGAGCATCGTTGCGACGAGCTGCAGCTTGGTCATGTCCGGCATGGATGCGACCGCGACGGTGCGCCCGTCCCGCATCACGGTCACCCTGTCACACACCTGGTAGAGTTCATCGAGCTTGTGAGAGACGAAGACGACCGAGACGCCTTGCGCCTTCAGCCGGCGGATCTGTTCGAACAGCACCGCGACTTCATGTTCGTCGAGCGAGGAGGTGGCCTCGTCCATGATGACGAGCCGCGCCTCGAAGGACACCGCCCGCGCGATGGCGACCATCTGCTGGATGGCGGTGCTGAAGCGGCCAAGCGGCTGACGCACGTCGACGGAGACGTCGAAATCCTTGAGCAGCGCATGGGCGCCCTCGTCCATGCGGCTCCAGGACAGGAAGCCGGCCCGGTTGCGCAGTTCCCGGCCGAGATAGATGTTCTCGGTGACCGACCGCAACGGGATGAGGTTGATCTCCTGAAAGATGGTGCTGACGCCCTGCCGCTGCGCGATCTGCGGCGAGGCCGCGTCCCAGGACCTGCCCATGTAGGTGATGGTGCCGGCATCACGCAGACAATAGCCGTTCAGCACCTTGATCATGGTCGACTTGCCGGCGCCGTTCTGGCCCACTAGCGCCATCACTTCACCGGGCAGCACCTCCAGCGACGCGCCGATCAGGGCCGGCGCCAGGCCGAACATCTTGTCTATGCCCCGCATGCTGAGAAGCGGCTCGACCGTCATCGGGGGGCTTGCCTCATGGTCTGACTGCGATTGAGGTGCTTCCGACATGAAGCCTCGGACCCGGGACCCGCTTGGGCACCCGGTCTTCACGCGGGGAGCGGACCGCCGAACTCGCCAGCACCCTCGCCGGCAAGCCTCGGCGCCCGGTCCCCGCAGAGCAAGGTTAGAACGCTTCCGGCATATAGGACGCGATGTTTTCCTTGGTGAAGAGCCGATCCACGTTGACGAGCCGCGGATCGATCTTCTTGCCGGCCGCATAATCGGCGATGGCCTGGAACGCCTTCGGCCCGAAGTGCGGGTTGCACTCCACCAGGACCGCGATCTTCCCGTCGGCAACCGCCTGAGCGGCGTCCTTCGTGCCATCGATGGATGCGATCATGATGTCCTTGCCGGGCACCTTGCCCGCGGCTTCCATCGCCGCTATGGCGCCCATCGACATCTCGTCGTTGTGCGAGTAGAGCGCGGTCGCTTCCGGATGGGCCTGGTAAAGGGTCTCGAACACCTGCCGGCCCTTGTCGCGGGCGAAATCGCCGGACTGCGATGCGATGATGACCATGCCGGGTGAACTCGCGATCGCATCCTTGAAGCCCTTCATGCGGTCGTTGGCCGGCGACGCGCCCACGGTGCCTTGCAGTTCGATGATCTTGGCGTTTCCGCCGACCGCCTTGGTGAAGGCCTCGCCGGCCATCTGACCTTCCTTGATGAAGTCGGACCCGATGAAGGCCACATAGGCGACGCCGGCCGGGGCCAGGGTCGCATCGACGCTGCGGTCGATACAGAAGAGCGGGATGCCGGCCTGCTTGGCCTCCAAGACCGCGGGAACCAGCGGCTTCTCCTCGCGGGGCGCCAGCAGGATGACGTCGACCTTCTGGGCGATCATCGAGCGGACATCCGCCACCTGCTTGGCAACGGAGCCTACCGCATCCATGTAGACGAGCTGCCAACCACGCTTAGCGACCTCATCCTTCATGCTCTGCGTCTGAGCGAGCCGCCACGGATTGTTGCTCTCGGTCTGAGCGAAGCCGACCTTGTACTTGTCCTTCTGCTTGAGCTTGGGCAGTTCGGCCGCGAATGCTCCGAAGCTGTCGAGCCCGACAACCGCCAAGCCCGCCGATGCGGTCAACAATGAACGCCGAGTGATGATCATGATATCCACCCTGTCAGGGCTCTTGAAGCGGGGCCCTGTAGCCGCCCGAAACCATGCGTGATTCTTGCCGATCGCCCGCCGCGATCATCCGCCTCTTGCCTGGACGGTCAACCTTCAACGTGCCGAAACCGGGCGCGCGCTGGAGCCTTTATTCCGGAACATCCGTTCTGCCAAGCCCAGCCTCTCCATTAATGTTATTTTTGCACCGGAGGCAGGTTAAGCCCACCCCCGCCCCGAGCTCAAGTGCCAACACACGCCGGGGCAGTGCATTCGGTGAAGGCCGAAAAGGCCCCTGTCCTGAGCCGGCCGCAAAGCAACCGTGTGGAGGGACGAGGGGCCGCTCTCCATGCTTCGACACGAATGCGATCGCATTCGGCTCGGCAGGAGGGCGGATATGGCTACACCGGGGCGCTTGACCGCGAACCCTTGCATCCGCCCGGCCGATGCCGCAGCCTCGCGATCCCGAGTTCGGCGACGCTCATGACCGCATCACACGATCCGCTGCTGCAGCCTTTCCGTCTGAAGCATCTCACGATCCGCAACCGGCTGCTCTCGACCGCGCATGAGCCGGCCTACACGGAGGGCGGATTTCCGAAGCAACGGTATCGCCTCTACCATGTCGAAAAGGCGAAGGGCGGCATCGGGCTGACCATGATCGGCGGTTCCGCGGTCGTGGCGCCCGACAGCCCGCAGGCGTTCGGCAATATTCTCCTTTACAAGGACGAAGCCGTACGCTGGCTGAGGGAGCTTTCGGACGAGGTGCACGAGCACGGCGCCGCCGTGATGATCCAGATCACCCACCTCGGACGACGGACGTCCTGGTCCAAGGAAGATTGGTTGCCGGTGCTGGCACCATCGTCGGTGCGCGAGCCCGCCCACCGGGCCTTCCCGAAGCCCATGGAAGATTGGGACATCCGGCGGATCATCAAAGCCTATGCGGACGCGGCCGAGCGGGTGAAGGCGGCTGGCCTCGATGGGTTCGAGCTCGAATGCTACGGCCACCTCATCGACCAGTTCTGGTCGCCCGCCACCAACCGGCGCGAGGATGACTACGGCGGCTCCCTCGACAACCGCATGCGCTTCGGCCTCGAGGTGCTGCGGGCGATCCGCAGCCGCGTCGGGCTCGACTTCATCGTCGGCGCGCGTCTCGTCTGCGACGAGGACTGGGAGCGTGGTCTCTCGCGACTGGAGGGCACCGAGATCGCGCGTCGCCTCGCCGCCTCGGGACTGATCGACTTCGTCAACGTCATCCGGGGCCACATCGATACCGACGCGGGGCTGTCGGAGGTCATCCCCGGCATGGGCTCGCGGTCGGCGCCGCATCTCGATTTCGCCGGTGAGGTGCGTTCCGCCACCGGCATGGCGACCTTCCATGCCGCGCGTATCCAGGATGTCGCCACCGCACGGCACGCCATAGCGACCGGCAAGCTCGACATGGTGGGGATGACGCGTGCCCACATGGCCGATC
>CAXSEU010000292.1:0-5126 GCA_964236485.1 uncultured Lichenihabitans sp.
ACCGTCCAGATGATCGTCAACCTGCTGCTTCTGCGCGGCAACATCGGCCGCGACGGGGCCGGCATCTGCCCGGTGCGCGGCCATTCCAACGTGCAGGGCCAGCGCACCGTCGGCATCACCGAAAAGCCCGAACTCGTGCCGCTCGACCGGCTGGCGGAGCAGTACGGGTTCGAGCCTCCGCGGGACAAGGGCTGCGACACCGTGGAGGCGTGCGAAGAGGTGCTGAAGGGCAAGGTCAACGCCTTCATCATGCTGGGCGGCAATTTCGTCCGCGCCATTCCGGACCACGGTCAGATGGAGCCGGCCTGGCGCCGGATTCCGCTCACCGTCAACATTTCGACCAAGCTCAACCGCAGCCACCTGCTCCCGGGAGAGGTCAGCTTCATCCTCCCCGTGATCGGCCGGATCGAGGTCGACAAGGCGGCAACCGGCGCGCAGTCGCTCTCGATGGAGGACACATCCGGCTGCATCCACGGCAACCGCGGGGTGCGCTCGCCGGCCTCGCCCCACCTCATCAGCGAGGTCAGGCTCGTGGCCGAAATGGCGAAGGCCACGCTCGATCCCAGTCCCAGGGTGCCGTGGGACCGCTGGATCGACGATTACGGCGAAATCCGCAAGTCGATCGCTGGGACCTATCCCGAGATCTTCCACGACTACGAGACGCGCATGTGGGAGCCAGGCGGCTTCCAGCGCCCGCTCCCGGCCCGCAAGCGCCAGTGGCACACCAAGAGCGGCAAGGCCCAGTTCGTCACCCCCAAGGGCCTCGACGAGGATGCCGACATGCCGGATGTCGGACATGAGTCGTTCCGCCTGATGACCCTGCGCAGCAACGATCAGTTCAATACCACCGTCTACGGCTACGACGACCGGTTCCGCGGCATCCACGGTACCCGGCACGTGGTGCTCATGAACCGCGCCGACATCGAGCGGCTGGAGCTCAAGGTCGGGGAGACCGTAACGCTGAAGACGGTCGCGAACGACGGCATCGACCGGCGGCGGCCCGGCCTGCTCGTGGTCGCCTACGACATCCCGATCGGCTGCCTCGGGGGCTATTACCCCGAATGCAACGTGCTGCTGCCCATCTGGCACGTGGCCGAAGGCAGCAAGACGCCGGCCGCCAAGTCGATCCCCGTGACGGTGCACAAGGAGAGCGGCCGCGTGATCGCGCCCGCCATGGAGGCCGGGGCGCACTAACGCCCGGGCTGCAACCGGACATCCCCGATCGGCTGCCGTTCGAACCTTGAAGATTTCGGACAGCATTCGGAAAATGGCGCGCCCAAGGGGAATCGAACCCCTGTTTTCGCCGTGAGAGGGCGACGTCCTGGACCGCTAGACGATGGGCGCTCGAGCCGAGGATGTCGGCTCATGGGGTGCGGCAAGGTTTCTATAGAGGGCGGCGCGCCGCCTCGCAAGCGGCCCGTCCGGCAAATCGGCCGGCGCCTCGGTCAGGCCTTCAGCATCCACTCGTGCGCCGGATCGTTGTGAAACCGCCAGGCTCGTCTCGGGCCCGCCATGACGTTGAGATAGTAAAGGTCGTAGCCGTGCGGGGCGCCGACCGGATGGTAGCCGCGCGGCACCAGAACGACGTCCCGATCCGCGAAGGACAGGGTCTCGTCGAGGGAGCGGTCGTCGGTATAGACCCGCTGCACGCCGTAGCCCTGACGGGGGTTCAGCCGGTGATAGTAGGTCTCCTCCAGCAGCGTCTCGCGCGGGAAATCATCCTGGTCGTGCTTGTGCGGCGGGTAGCTCGACCAGTTCCCGGCCGGGGTGATCACCTCAACGACGAGCAGGCTCTCGGCCTCGTCGGTGTCGCTGAGGATGTTGCGGACATGGCGCGTGTTCGAGCCTTTGCCGCGCGTCTCCTGGCGGATGGCGGAGGGCGGAATGAGACGCGCAGGCAGCGCCCCGGACCCCGGAGCCGCACAGACCGCGAGTTCGCAATCCCCTTCGGCCTCGACACGCCAGCTTGAACGGGCCGGAACATAGACCGACCAGGGCAGCCCCTCGAACACCGATGCCCGCTCGCCGATCGTGCCGAACTCTTGCCCGCCGCCCGCGACCTTCGCCTTGCCGGAGATGACCACGAGACACATTTCCCTGGCCCCGGTGGCGCGCTCCAGGACCTGGCCGGACCGGAGGTCAAAGACCTCGAAACCCACGTAGGTCCAGCCGGCGTCCTCGGGCGTGATGCCGACGACCCGGCCGTCGGGTTCGGCAGGATGCGGGTGAACCAGGAGGGGGGAATGAGACATGCGGGGATCCTGTCCTGCTCGCGCGAATTCTAGCCTCGGATAGCCGGCTCACGCGGCCGGCGAAAACGCCACCCCGCGAACTCCGCGGAAGCTCCGGCCATCGCCGCGACCCGACTCCCGCCATGCCGCTCCCGCTTTTCCCGCCGCACGATTTTCATTCAAGACGCCTCCAAGCGCAAGCGCAGCCACGATGACCGCCTGCGCGTCGGAAGCTACCATCCTTCGACGCGCCCGACGACCTCGTCGAGCGCGCAGCAGATGTGGTAGAGCGAACTCGCGGGGGCGAAGTCCGTCAGAGGCCATCCCCCGGCGTCGAAATGATCGATCCAGCTGCCCGGGAAAGCCGGCGCGAGGAAACGGTCGTGGAGAGCCGCGAGGAAGTCTCCGGCCGACGGGTCTTCGCTCGCGCCGAGGCCGCAGCACGCCGCCTTGGCGGCCTCGGCGTGTGGCCAGAGGCGTGCCGAACGCCGCAGCGCGCCGCGCCCCACGCTGGCCTCATCGAGAACCAAGCCGTTCCGTTCGGTTCCGTGCGCGATGGCAGAGCGCCACAGCGCGGCGGCGGCGCCGGACTGGCGCCGTCCCGACAGCCTGGCGAACCGCGTCAGCAGCCAGGCCCACTCGAAATGGTGGCCCGGCTCGAAGGGAAAATCCGGCCCGCCGCGCGGCGTCCAATCCGCATCGAAGACTTCGACCAGCGCAGATCCTCGAAGGAAGCGCCGTTCCATCAGCGCGGCCAGGACGGCGGCCCGGTCGAGATAATCGCGCGCGGGGTCGGCCCCGTGCAGCGCCAGCAGGGCCTCGAAGAGGTGCATGTGAGGATTCTGCCTCAGGGGACCATCGGGCGATCCCGGCAGTGCGTCGACGTAGCCACCGGCCGGATGAGCCATGTGGGCGTCGAGGAACGCCAGGGTTTCGTCGGCCAGCGCGAGGAACCGGCGCTCGCCTGTCGTGGCGGCCACTTCGGCCAGGGCGAGGAGCATGAAGGCGTGGGCGTAAAGATCGCGCCGCGTATCGTTCGGCCGGCCCGACCGGTGCACCGAAAAGATCCAGCCCGGCGCATCGTCGACCGCGTAGAAGCGGCGGATCAGAGTGTCGGCCGCCGGGAGCAACCGATCGCCGAAGCCTCCGCACCAGCCGCGACGCGCGGCGACGCTATAGGAGAAGATCTGCCGCGCCTGGACCATGGCACGGCGCGGCGCATCGTGGAGCGGGTTGCCGGCGAGGTCGAGCCTTTCGACGAACAGCCCCGCCCCGTCGTCCCAGCCAGCCTCGGCCCAAAGCGGCAAAGCCTGCCCGGTAAGCCAGCGCAGCATCCGCGCCGACGGCTCGGATGATGTCGATCCCCCGCGATGATCCACCCGTTCTCCCTGGTGTGCGGTCCGGCGACTCGGATCACGCGTGCGACGCCATAGCAGCATGGCGGCGGGCCGTCGCGGTTTTCGGTTCGGGTCTGCCGATCTCCGCCCGGCGCGCCCGGGAACGCGGCACCGTCTCGACGGTTGACGCCTCGCCAGCAAGGAGGCGCCGGGTGAAGGTCAGCGACATCATGACGACCGCGGTGGAGTTCATCGACGGCAACGCGCCCGTGAAAGAGGCCGCCGAATTGATGGGTGAACTCGATGTCGGGGGATTGCCGGTCGGCACGCCCGGTGGGCTCGAGGGCATCTTGACCGATCGCGACGTCCTCTTCCGCGTCGTCGCGGCGGGGCTCGATCCGAAGACGGTGCTCGTCAGGGACGTGGCGTCACGCCCTGTCATAACCTGCCGCGAGAACGATTCGATACAGACGGTCATGGACCTCATGGCCGCGAACCACATCCGGCGCGTCCCGGTGCAGAACGATGGCGAGGCCATCACCGGTTGGGTGACGTTGGCCGACATGTCACGCAAGCTTCTGGTCGAAAGCCACAGTCTGCAGGACGCCTTGAGCCAGATGACCGAGGGCAGCCGCGACGCCGCCTGAGGCGCGTCACGCCGAGCTTCATCGCCGATAGCGCCGGTCGATGGATCGCACCGCATCGGCGGGAAGCTCCAGCCGCGCGGCGATGAAATCGGCGAAAAGCCGCCCGGCCGGGAGACGATCGTCGGCCGCCATGACGGTGATGGCGTAGCCGTAGGGCGACAATTCCCGCTCGCGGATCGCGGCGATCATAGAGCTCAACGCCTCGGGATTCTCCAGCGCGGCGCGGAAGCGCCCGACCGCCGCCTCCGTGGCGCCGATGTCGCGGAGCGCGCGTTCGAGGGAGCGTTGCGCGGACGTGCCCGCCGCCGAGGCGTTCAGCAGCGATACGGCACCGAAGCGCATCAGGAGATCGACATCCGGCGCCTCGAGCCGCCCCAGCCGGAACGTCAGTGGCACCAGGACCTGATGGCGGTTCTGGAGCCAGCCCCCCAGAACCTTCTCCGAAAGGCTCCGGTCGAGGATCTCGCGCGGGATGCCGAAGCGTCGATCCCGCGGCCTGGCGGGTTCGTCTCCGGCGCCGCTAGGTGCGACGACGCTCGACTCCAGCGCCGCCGCCTGCCCGTCACGATCGACGCGTGCACCGAACATGCGGAACAACGAGGAAAGGATATGGCTGCTCAGTTTCGTCTCCCGTCGAACGCGCCGCCGCATGAACCCTACACGGGCGGCACCACGGACCCTATAACCCGGCAGGGCCTCGATCGGCTCGCCCGTGCCTCGCGATCCCAGGCGGCCGGCACCCCATGACCGATCACCTGCACAACGGGGACAGGATGACACTCGACCAGGGCCTGGCCTTCGGCCTCGTCGCAGCCACCATCGGCATGTTCGTCTGGGGTCGCCTGCCCTACCATCTCGTCGCCCTGTCGGCCCTGCTGATCGGCGTCTCAATCGGGATCGTACCCGAGAAG
>CAXSEU010000293.1:0-5089 GCA_964236485.1 uncultured Lichenihabitans sp.
ATCTTCGTCGCCTCCCGGCTGCTGACGCTCCTGACCGTCGGGGCGGTCGGCTGGGTGTACCGCCCGAAGGGACACTGGCACTGGGCCGACGTCTACCTCACTCCCCTGTCGGCCTGGGACGGCGCCTCGCAGACGCAAAGGACGGTCCGCATCACATGCGGTGACTTGCACATTTCCATGAAATAGATCGCGGCGGTTTCGGTATCCTCGATGTCGAGCCTGTCTGCGTGCACCTGGGCTTCGAGGAACGTCGCGAGACGCTGTTGACCGACCTGCGGGCCCGGCTCGTAGAACGCGCGGCCGATGGCGGGAAACTTGCCGGCCACCGCGACCACCGTGCGCAGGTGGGCGATCGACGTGGGCCGCAGGATCAGCTCCAGCAGTCTTTTGCCGAAGAGGTGAAGCGCGGAGCGAAGGTCGGGCTCCTCGGGAGCGAACCGGCACATCTGTTCCTCCCGGATCAGCGCTGCGAACAGCTCTTCCTTGCTGGCGAAATAGACATAGAGGGTGCCCTTGGACACGCCCGCTACCCTGGCGATGTCGTTCATGCTGGCGCCATCGAAGCCATCCTCGAGGAAGACCTTGCGGGCGCCATCGATCACCTGGCGCCGCTTGGCGCTGTCTTCACGCACGGGGGTGGTCCTGCCCGCCGGCGGCGCATCGATGATCGACAAGGGTTCTCCAATCATGCCGAAAACTCCGAAAGCAGTTTCCGATCGAACCGTTCGGTCATCCTTGAATTATGAGATCAAGTGCGCTAAGTCAATATGACCGAACGGTTCAGTCATTTGCTTCTGCAAGATCGTGGCCGGGTTGCAAGGACAAGTTTTCGGAGCGGGTCATGGTTGACGAGACGGCGACGGCGGACAGGATGAAGCTGCAGCCGGAACCTGTGGCGTCGCGCGACAATGCGCTGGCGGTGCAGGCCCGGTCCGCATCGCTCGACACGCCGCGTGACGGCGAGATCCTGCCGCCGAAGCGCAAGCGCCGTCGCATCGTCTTGCCGCTGATCCTGCTGGCAGGCCTTGGAGGCGGTGGCTACGAAGGCTACAAGTGGTTCGTCGAGGGTCGGTTCATCGTCTCGACGGACGATGCCTACGTTAAGGCCGACATGTCCACGATCGCGGCCAAGGTCCCGGGCTACATCGCCACGGTTCCGATCGTCGAGAACGCCAAGGTGGTCAAGGACCAGGTGCTCGCCACCATCGACGACGGCGACTACCGGAATGCCGTCGATGCCGCCAAGGCTCGTATCGAGACACAGAATGCCACCATCGAGCGCCTCGGCCGGCAGGTCGACGCCCAGGCGGCGGCCGTGGACCAGGCCAAGGCGATGTTGCAGTCCGCGAGGGCCGACGCGGTTCGCACCCAGGCTGAATTCCAGCGGGCCGACGCCCTGATGCGTTCGAGTTTCGGAACCCAGCAGAAGCTCGACGAGGCCCGCGCCGACCGGGACCGGGGCACCGCCGCGATCGCGAACGCTGCGGCATCGGTGACGGCCGCCGAGGCCGGACGGAACGTGTCCGCGGCTCAGAGGGTGGAGGCTCAAAAGGTCGAGGGCGAGTTGCAGACCGCGCTCGACAAGGCCAGGCGGGATCTCTCCTTCACGGTAGTGAGGGCCCCGTTCGACGGGGTCGTCGGCAACAAGGCCGCGCAGCCGGGCGAATATGTGCAGCCCGGAACCCGGCTCCTGGCCCTGGTGCCGCTGCAAAGCGCCTATGTCGAAGCCAATTTCAAGGAAACCCAGATCGGCGCGCTGAAGCTCGGCCAGAAGGTCGTGATCAAGCCTGACGCCTACGGGGACCGCGACATCATCGGCCGGGTGGAAAGCATCGCCCCGGCCTCCGGCGCGCAGTTCTCATTGCTGCCGCCGGAGAATGCCACGGGCAACTTCACCAAGGTCGTGCAGCGCCTCCCCGTGCGGATCGCCGTGCCGGCCGAGGTCGCGCGGGAGGGTATCCTGCGCCCCGGACTCTCGGTCGAGGTGTCGGTCCATACCCGCGACGACAATGCCCCCCCGCCCTCGATCATCGGCGCGCTCGGGCTCGGCGGTCTCGTGGACCGCATCGGCAGAACGGTGAACCGGCCGGCCGAGGACAGCGGTTCGCGGAGCGCGAACGAGGGCGCCGCACCGGCCGGCGCGGTGGTGGCGCGCGCCGACGGCGCGACCGTCAAGCGCTGAGCCAAACCGATGGCGGCCCAGGCCTCCGCGGCGCCGGCCAGTGACGGCCCGTCTTCGACACCCACCCGTATGGGGCAGCCGGCCAATGCCGGCTTCGACACGACGAAGCTGATCACCTTCATCGCGATGGTCTTCGGCATGTTCATGGCGATCCTCGACATCCAGATCGTCTCGGCCTCGCTGTCGGAGATCCAGGCTGGCCTTGCGGCGAGTTCCGACGAGGTCGCCTGGGTGCAGACCAGCTACCTCGTCGCCGAGGTGGTGATGATCCCCCTGTCGGGCATTCTCTCGCGAGCGTTTTCGACCCGCTACCTCTTCACCATCTCGTGCGGCGGCTTCACGCTGATGAGCTTCATGTGCTCGACCGCGAGCGACATCGACCAGATGATCGTCTATCGGGCGCTACAGGGGTTCATCGGCGGGGCCATGATCCCGACCGTGTTCGCGGCGTCCTACACCATCTTCCCGCGCGAAAAACAGCCCGTGATCGCGCCGGTCATCGGCCTCGTGGCAACGCTGGCGCCGACCATCGGCCCCACGATCGGCGGCTATCTGACGGACCTCTTCTCCTGGCACTGGCTGTTCCTGGTCAACATCGTTCCCGGCATCGTCGTCACGGCCATGAGTTGGTTCATGATCGATTTCGACAAACCGGATCTGTCCCTGCTGGAGCGGTTCGACTGGTTCGGGCTGATCGGCATGGCGACCATGCTGGGCGCGCTGGAATATGTGCTCGAAGAAGGGCCGCAGAAGAACTGGTTCGACGAGAACGTCATCGTCTTCTGCGCCGTCCTCGCCGTCCTGGGCGGCGCGCTGTTCTTCTGGCGAGCGTTCACGGCCGAGCAGCCGATCGTCGACCTCTCGGCCTTCAAGAACAAGAACTTCGCCTTCGGTTCGCTGTTCTCCTTCGTGATGGGCATCGGCCTATACGGCCTCACCTATATCTATCCGGTCTATCTGGCGCAGGTGCGGGGCTATTCATCCTTGCAGATCGGGGAGACCATGTTCGTCTCGGGCCTCTGCATGTTCGTCGCGGCGCCGATCGTCGGCCGGCTGATGGGGAAGGTCGACCCGCGCTACCTCATCGCGGCCGGTTTCGCCGGCTTTGCGGTCGGCACCTGGCAGGCGTCCTACGTCACCAAGGACTGGGATTTTTGGGAATTGCTGGTGCCCCAGATGCTGCGCGGCTTCTCGCTGATGACCGCCATGGTGCCGATCAACAACGTCGCCCTCGGCACCCTCTCGCCCGCCCGCCTCAAGAACGCCTCCGGCTTGTTCAACCTCACCCGCAACTTTGGCGGCGCCGTCGGCCTTGCCTGCATCAACACCTTGATCAACACCCGCTGGGACCTGCATCTGGCGCGACTGCACGAGAATGTCGCCTGGGGCCGCGACGCGGCCGAACGCACCATGGCAATGATGACGGATGCCTATGCGTCGATGGGATCGGACGCCACCTTGGCTGCCACGAAGCGCGTTGCCCTCATGGTCCGGCGCGAGGCGCTGGTGATGTCGCTGGGGGACACGTTCCTGGCGCTGACCTGTCTCTTCGTGATGCTGGTCGTGGTGACGCCCTTCATGAGCCGCCCGGGTAAAGGGGGCCCCAAGGTCGACGCGCACTGAGGCTGGCGTATGTCATGCTGTTGCCACGCCAGCTCAAAAAAGTGGGTAGGTACACAGCGTCGTATGGAAGCTCCGCTTCCAAAAGAGTCCGACGTACCCTAGAGGTCCCGGGTCTTCAAGCCGCCTCCGGCATCGTGAGATCCTGCGACCACAGGACGACCCCCTCCGGATCGACCAGCCAGACGAAATCGCTCGCGCCATCGAACCGACCGATGGGAAAACGGCGCGCTCTGGCGATCGCGGCGACGTTGTCGCTTGCGACGATCACCTCGTCGACCGACGGTGTCTCGAACGAACCATCCAAGTTCCGGCGGGTCGAGAGAAGGTGAAAATTCGCCACGTGCACCTCCCGAAGTTCTTTTGGGATCACCCGACCTCCTTGAGATCCCATGGCGTCGTAAGCGATCTGAGCGCTTTGACGCCGGTTCACGCTAACGGTTGAGCGCGCAAGTTGGAGCCATCACTTCGTTGTGACCGAGGCCGGCGGGCCCTGTTCATGGCTTCAGTTCGGTCGCGATGGCTCCGCAGCGGACGCGGTTTCGGGGGCGCTCCCGGCGGCGCCGCTCCGGCCCACGCCGCCGCGTTCCGTCAGCCGCAGCACGTCGTCGGCGACCGTCTTCAAGGTCTGGCGCAGGATGGCGAGTTCCGCATCCCCGGGCGGCCCCGGCGGGGACAGGGGAACATGGCCGGTGGCGGCGGACTTCAACCGCGCGCTCAGAGCCGCCTTCTCGGTTTCGGCATCCGCAAGCCGCGCCGCGAGGGCGCGAGCGGTGTCGGCTTGCAGGCTGACCTGGGTCTGCAGCGTCGCCCGTTCCACCATCATCTCGGCGATCGTGACCTTCTGGGCCGAGGCCAATTGCATGTCGGTCGTGACGCGATGCTCGCTGTCTTCGGCAAAACCCTTCAGCCGCGCGGCCTCGGCCGCCACAGCATCGCGCTCCGCCCGCAGGGCGTCGGCCGCCGCCAGGGCGGCGTCACGCTCGGCGGTCGCCCTCCCGACGGCCTGCACGGTGCGAGCCAGTTCGGCACGGGCGTTGCCGAGTTCACGCTCGAGATCGCTCATGCGGTCGTCGAGCCCGAGGATGCGCATCTCGAAGGACGCGATGGCGACGCGATCGTGATCGATGGTGGTCTCGAGCGATCCGACCCTCTCCTCGGCGGCGTGCACCTCCCAGCGCTGCCGCTCCGCGAGGCCGGTGAGATCGTGCAGCGCGACTGCGGCGGCTCCGGTCCCGCACCGGACGTCGTTGAGTTCGCGCGTCGTCTCCCGCAGTTCTTCGACCA
>CAXSEU010000294.1:0-1881 GCA_964236485.1 uncultured Lichenihabitans sp.
GGCTTGGACGTGATCACCCAGGCCGCTGTCCTGCGCAAGCTCGACTCCTTGCGTGAGGAGCGAGGGGTCTCGATGATCTACATCTCGCACGATCTCGCGGTGGTGTCCCAGGTGGCGTCGCGCGTGGCCGTCATGTACGCCGGGCGCATTGTCGAGATCGGCGATACGTCGACCGTGCTTAGGACGCCCTCCCATCCGTACACGCGTGGGCTGATCTCGTCGACACCCGACCACCGCAATCCGAATGTCCTCGTGCCGATGCGCGGTATCGGCGCCAGCCCGGATCGTACCGGGCGTGCGTGCGGCTTCCGGTCCCGCTGTGATCGCCGCATCGAAATCTGCAGCGAGCAGATGCCGCCGCTCGGCGCGGATGACTCGGAACACCACCATGCCGTCAGGTGCTTCAACTCCGCCCATGGCGACCCGCTGGTCCGCGTGCCGCGACACCCTGCAGTGACGACATCCGCACGCTCCGCGGCGCCGGTCCTCGCGGTCGAGAAACTGAGGGTCGAGCACCAGAGTCAAACAGGGCGCTTCGTCGCCGTCAAGGACGTGAGCTTCGATGTCGGCAGAGGCGAGTGTGTCGCCCTCGTGGGTCAATCCGGAAGCGGCAAGTCTTCGCTCGCGCGTGCGATCTCGGGGTTGCAGGACTTCCAATCCGGGACGATCCAGTTCTCCGGGGCCCGGTTGGCGGTGAGGGCGAGGGATCGATCGCGGATACACCTTTCGCAGCTACAGATCGTGTTTCAAAATCCGTCTTCCGCGCTCAATCCGCGCGAGGACGTCCATGCCGCCATCGAGCGGGCGCGACGGACGAAGCGACCGGAGGACGGCGAATCGACGCCGACCGTCGCAAGCCTGATGCGCATGGTGGAATTGCCGACGGCCCTTCAACATAGATACCCGCGAGAGTTGTCGGGCGGCGAAAAACAGCGGGTTTGCATCGCTCGCGCGCTGGCGAGCGGTCCGTCCTTGATGATTTGTGACGAGATCACGTCCGCGTTGGACGTGTCGGTCCAGGCAGCTATCCTCGTCCTCCTTCAGAAGCTGCGCGACGAACTCGGACTGTCGATGCTTTTCATCACGCACGATATCGGAGTGGTCGCGAGCATCGCGAACCGCGTCATCGTCTTGGACAAGGGGGTGATCTGCGAGGAGGGACCGGTCGATGTCGTTCTAGAAGCACCGGTCTCCGATTATGCGCGGACCCTGATTGGCTCCGCGCCGACCTTCGACTTCAGCGAATGACGTATTCGGCTTCGTCAGTTATGTGGCCGGTCCCTCCCGCACGCGACGGCGGGGACAAGGCTGCCTACCGGCGGGCCGCTCGGACACCAGGCATTTCACATCTCGACGCCGTTGATCCTTTCGGCAGCCGCGGTGGCTTGATCTCCCTCCGATCGTATCTCCTTCCCCGCCCAGTCCTGGAAAAGATGGGTCAGGTGTCGCGTCATGAGCTTCGTCACGAGCGTCTTCTTGCCCTGGACGATCGCGTCGAGGATCGGGCGATGTTCATCAGCCGACCTGACGAGGGTACCTTCCTGCCAGAGTGACCGAAAGCCGTAGTTTCTTGACTGATCGCGCAGGTTCTCCACGAGCGTCGTCAATCGCCGGTTACCTAGGATCGAGATCAGGCCGACGTGGAAGTTCCGGTCTGCCTCCTGGAACCTGACAATGTCTCCGTCCGCGGCGGCCCGCACCATCTGGTCGGCCAGCTCGCCGAACTCCGCCTCGCGGCGGACCACCTCCGGAAGGCCAGCCAGCTGCGTCATCGCCGGTATCTCCAGCATGGTCCGCAGATCGTATATAT
The DNA here is from genome assembly GCA_964236485.1 of uncultured Lichenihabitans sp. GTDB lineage: Bacteria > Pseudomonadota > Alphaproteobacteria > Rhizobiales > Beijerinckiaceae > Lichenihabitans. The sequence continues at coordinate 1,811 of CAXSEU010000294.1, forward strand.
GGGCGAGTTCCGTCGCGTCGATCGGCACGACCTGGAACCCTCGGTTGCGTACCGTCTTCATCAAGCCCTCG
>CAXSEU010000294.1:1891-5082 GCA_964236485.1 uncultured Lichenihabitans sp.
GCTGTTCGACACGCCGAGTTCGCTCGCGATGGAGGCGGCCGAGTAAATGCTTCCTGGCTCCAGATCGCCCGAGATGATCTTCATCTTCAACACGGCCAAAGCCTGATCCCTGAAGCTGTTCTGCTGTAGCTCGGCCATGCGTCCTCCTCGAGAATTGTTCGTCCAGCGGGACGGTACACGCCGACGTCTGCCTTCGTCTCGCGGCAATGATCGGCCAACGCCAAGCTCCAATCGCCCCGATTGACATCCACATTATGGGTGATAGATCACATGTCAGTGTCAAGTCGGTCTCAGGGTCGGGCGGACAAGGCGCTCGATAGACCAACGATGCGCCTGGAAGCAATCGAGCTTCGACGTTTTTGTCGTGTGCCAGCGAGGAAGAGCCATTGAAGGTACGAGCTGTCGACGCGCATTCGTCCGGAGCCATCTGCAGGACCGTTATCGGAGGACTGGAATCGCTCGAGATCATCGGCAACACGATGCTGGAGAAGAAACTCTACATCGAGAGCCGGTACGATTGGCTGCGGACCGCGCTGCTGAAGGAGCCGCGCGGGTTCCCGGCGATGAACGCCGATCTGGTCATACCGCCCTGCCACACCGACGCCGACGTAGGCCTCGTGATCATGAACCAGCGGCCGATCGGGCCGGTCATGTCGGGCGGGAACATCCTCGCGTTCGCGACCGCCATCCTCGAGTCGGGTACGTTCCCGATCGATCGGACGAGTCCCGTTACCGTCGTCAAGATCGATACGCCCGGCGGCTTGGTCATCGCGCGGGCAACGTGCCGAGGGGACAAGGTGCTGAGCGTGGCGATCGAGAACGTGGCGTCGTTCGCGACTCACCTCGACGAACGGATCGATGTGCCTGGGGTAGGGGGCGTCACCGTGGACGTCGCCTACGGCGGCATGTTCTACGTCATCCTCGACGGTCGGCAACTCGGCTGCGAGATCGATCCTCCCAACGCCGATGCGATCTGCCGGGCCGCGGAGCGGGTCCGCACTGCTGCGGCAGGTTCCATCGCGGTAGACAACCCGGCCAGCCCGACCATCCGCACGGTCGATCAAGTCTTGGTCGCGGGACAGCCTCGGTTCCCGGAGAACTCGGGTCGCTCCGCCGTCGTGATGCCGATGCTGCCGGGGCTGCCGACGCATGCCGAAGGCGTGAATGCGCTGATCGACCGCTGTCCTTGCGGCACGGGCACGATGGCGCAGGTGGCGGCGCTCGTGGCCAAGGGCAAGCTGGCCATCGGCGAGCCTTTTCGACAAGAGAGCATCATCGACGAGGTCTACACGGTGACGGCTTTGCGCGCGGTGGACGTGAATGGTCGTCGAGGGATCGTGCCTGAGCTGGTCGGCTCGGCCCATGTCGTGGCGGAGACCACGCTTCACATCAACGACGAGGATCCGCTTCGTCATGGGTTCACCGTAGGGGACATGTGGCCCGGCCGCGTGCCCGCGGCTTCGGCGACCTAGTCTCGAAGAGGACGCGCGGTCGCCGGTGTCGGCAGGCCGCGAACCCTCGCGTGTCTAATTCTGGAGGCGTTTCAAACGCCCGCGGAAGGCTTTGGAGAGAATGATGGATCTGTCGGGAATCATATCGGCGATCGTGACGCCGTTCTCCCCGGACGGAGAAGCCGTTGATAGGCGGGTCTTGAAGGCCTTGACCGAGGCCGGGATCAAGGGCGGCCTGAATGGCATCCTTCCCTGCGGGGGCACGGGCGAGTTCTCGGCCATGAACAACGACGAGCGCCGAAGCGTGCTCGAAGTCGTTCTCGAACAAGCCGGTGGGCGGATCCCGGTGGTGGCCCAGATCGGCGCGAATTCAACCCGTGAGGCGGTCGAGCTTGCTCGACATGCGGAGCGTGCCGGGGCCGCCGCGCTGATGCTAGCCACGCCCTCTTATGAACCAATCGACGCGGAGCAGGTCACCCGGTTCTTCGGTTCGATCGCCGCGGTTACCGACCTGCCCCTCTGCATCTACAACTATCCCGCCGCGATGGGTGTTCGGTACGACGAGGCGACGGTCGCCGAACTGGTGAGGGCCATTCCCACGATCCGTTACCTCAAGGACTCGAGCGGCGATCTCGGAACGATGGTGAAGCTCGCGTCGGGCTCGCCGAGGATCGGCGTGTTTTGCGGCGACGACTTGATGGTTCTTCCCGCGTTGCTCCAGGGGTGCTCGGGACTTATCAATGGCGCCGCCAACTTCCTGAGTCCGGCAATGGCGCGGATGGCCGAGGCGGCTCGTGGCAAGGATTTCGTTCGCCTCATCGATATCTGGAGCCAGATCGAACCGCTCGTGACCGAGGTGAGCCGCGGTCACTACAATAGCAATATCAAGATTGCCTGCGAGATCTTGGGATTTGCGGTCGGCCCGACACGCAAGCCGTACGGTGGCCGTTCGCCTGATCGCGTCGAAGCGATCCGTGCCGCTGTTTCACGCCTGGATCCGGACACGCTGATCCAGGCAGTGTGACCAGGGCAGTCGGTTGACCGTAACTTAGATCTGCGGGGAGATTCAATATTGCCTCACGTCAGGATCGATCTCTACTCCGGACGCTCGAAGGAGCAAAAACGACTTGTCGCGGCGGCGATTACCGACGCGTTCGAGCGCATTTTGCAGTCGAACCCCGCCGACGTGGTGGTGATTTTCAACGAGGTCGAAGTCGGCGATTGGTTGGTCGGGGGCCAGGTTCCCGACCTGAACGTCTCCGGGCCTGACCAGCCACCCCAAGACGACGTTCGCGATCGCATTGGTTGAGGCGCCAGCCCCGCGCGGCGGGTTCCGCGGCGTGGGATGGTACGGCGACCGGCTACACAGATGAGCAAGATCAAGGCTGTCTTCGCCTGTGGGATGCACACGACCCACCGGCGAACATAGGGGCTTCATAGGCTGTCGGCATTCCTCGATGTCGTTCTAGATGCCTGGGGGCGACGACCTTGACCCGGCGGGGGTGACCAGTCGACTGGGCTGACTTGTCCGTGAAGCCCGTCAGGCCCGACCTCGAATTATCGGCAGGCGTGTCGTCGCATTCGCGCAGCTGGCATCGCGCCAGGCCGCCGGAAGCGGCCGACAAGGGGGACCCAATGAAGCTCATCGCCACGCTAGCCGCCGCCGCCCTTGTGGGGCTCGGCGCCCATGCCCGGGCCGACAACCGCCCGGCCATCAAGCAGGTTGTCTCGTTCGGCGAC
>CAXSEU010000295.1:0-5046 GCA_964236485.1 uncultured Lichenihabitans sp.
GGTGCGGGGCCGCAAGCGCGTCGGCATGGCCTTCGCCTTCTCGGCAGCGGCCTGCAACCTCATTCGCCTGCCAGGGCTGCTCGCTGAACCGAGGGTGGCGTGAGATGGCCCTGCAAGGGGCAGGACGCCTTCATGCAGCCGGCCGGAACTGCTACACCGAGCCAATTGGCAGCTCGAAAGCCAGCCCTGCCATCGAAGAGGCGGCTCAACCGCGAAACCAGCGCAGCGGCAGCGGTCTAGGCCGAAAACGAAGCCTTTTTCAGCGACCTGCTAGAGTATGTCATGCTGTTGCTGACATACTCCACGTTAGATTCGCGAGCACGTTCAACAGGGTGTGATTGCGAAGCGATTCAATCACACCCTTACGTGCTCTAGCGCATGTCTTGCTGTTGCCGACAGGCGCCCGCTTGGAAACCGAATCCTTTCACAGACATGCGTCAAAGCGCTGCTTCGGCTTATGTCTGACAGGATCTGGGCTGGCCGCCTAAGCCGCCGCCCTGAAGCCCCGAAGCCGCCGCACCGCGACGCGGCGGCCGGGCGGTTGCCCGGCCCTCGTGGCCCACCTCGCCGTCCGTGCGGCCCGGCCGCTCGGACGCCAACCAACTCGCACCGTGCTTAACGGACGGTGTCGGAGGTTAGGGAATGTTTAAGCATACATCCTTGATACTCCCGCACGGCTTACCCGCGAGGACAGGAACAAGGACTTTCCATGAACTTTCGTGATCTAGCGCTGGCCCGGAAGTTGGCGGTCGGCTTCGGGGCCGTCATGACGGTCGTTGCGGTCAGCAGCGCCTTCATCTTCGTCGAAACGCGAAGGGTTGTCGAAATCGAGCGCCTCAACTCCGCGTCCGACTTCGTGATCAATCTCATCGATCAAGCGCGCGGCGACCTCAACGGTCTGCGGGCCGAAACGCGGAAGTTCGTCCTCACCGGCAAGGAGGCGGACAAATCCAAGGCATCTTCATATGACGACGCCTTCAAGAAGGACATCGACTCGCTCGCGGGGATGATGGCCAAGGAAGCCCCGCAGCTCGTCGTTTATCTGGCAGATTATCGAGCCAAGGCGGGGACTTATATCGCCAAGGCGATAGAACCGGAGCTTTCGCTGGCCTCGAATCCGTCCACGCGTTCGGAAGCGCAGGCGATGGTCACCGACCCCAGCAGCGGCCAGTTCACGGCGGATGCCGAGGCGGCTTTCGCGACGTTGCGAAGCAAGGTCGATGCCTGGTCCGACGGCTGCACCGAGGCTGGCAATCAAGCCATGATCCAGATCCAATGGGTAGTGGCCTTGAGCGGCCTCGTGTGCATCCTGCTCGGCGCCGCCATGGCGTGGCTGATCGTGCGCGCCGTGGGCGGCCCGCTGACATCCATCACGCGGGTCATGCGGACGCTTGCCGCGGGGGACAATACGGTCGCGGTTCCGGGCCTCGGCCGGAGCGACGAGATCGGTCAGATGGCGGCGGCGGTCCAGTCGTTCAAGGACGCGGCAATCCAGAAGGTGAGCCTCGAGAAGCACGCCGAGGACACGCGGAAAATGGCCGATGTGGATCGCGGGCGCAACGACGTGGAGCGGGCCGATGCGGCGCGGCAGCAGTCGGCGGTCGTCGATGCCTTGGCGTCCGGTCTCGAGCGGCTGTCCGAAGGCCAGCTCCTCTTCCGCATCAACGAGGTCTTCGCACCCGAGTACGAAAAGCTTCGGGCCGATTTCAACGGCGCCATGGCCAAGCTGCAGGAGACCATGAAGGCTGTCTCGAGCAACACCACGGCGATCCGGTCGGGCACGGATGAGATCTCGTCCGCCGCCGACGACCTGTCACGGCGCACGGAACAACAAGCCGCCAGCCTCGAGGAGACCGCGGCGGCGCTGGACGAGATCACGGCCACGGTGCGCAAGACCGCCGAAGGCGCCAAGCACGCGCGGCAGGTCGTCGGCACCGCGACCTCCGATGCCGAGCATTCGGGTCAGGTGGTCCGCCAGGCCGTCGGTGCCATGCAGGCGATCGAGAAATCCGCGGGGCAGATCGGCCAGATCATCAGCGTCATCGACGAGATCGCGTTCCAGACCAACCTCCTCGCCCTCAATGCCGGCGTCGAAGCCGCGCGAGCCGGCGACGCCGGCCGGGGCTTCGCGGTCGTGGCTTCGGAAGTGAGGGCCCTGGCCCAGCGTTCCGCCGAGGCCGCCAAGGAAATCAAGACGCTGATCTCGGCATCGAGCGCTCACGTGGGGCAAGGTGTCGAACTCGTCGGTCAGACCGGGCAGGCGCTGGAGCGCATCTTCGTGCAGGTCAGCGAGATCAACGGCGTCGTGGCGGAGATCGCGGCCTCCGCCCAGGAGCAGGCCACGGCGCTCGACCAGGTCAACACCGCGGTCAACCAGATGGATCAGGTGACTCAGCAGAACGCCGCCATGGTCGAGGAGTCGACCGCCGCCAGTCACGCCTTGGCGGAAGAGACCGAACAGCTCGCCCGCCTCATCGGCCGCTTCGAGGTCGATCAGGTTCAGCATCTCTCCACGGTACGCCGGTCGATCCAGAAGGTCGCGCCCATGCCCAAGGCCGCCGCCCGGGCCAGGCCGATCGCCGCGCTCAAGACGATGGGCACCGGACAGGCGCTGCGCAAACCCGAAGTCGCCGAGGACTGGCAGGAGTTCTGACGCTGCCGCGGCGGGCGCCTCTCGCCGCCGCGTTCATCCGAAAAACGCCGTTCGAACCCGGATCGGGTCGAGCGGCTTTCTTCGGCCGGGGCCCTCGCCGGGGCGCCGTCGTCCGCTTCGACGAGCTGCGGCCGTCCTCCGCTGGCACAGCCGATATCGATTGTGCCGATCGAAGCGGGTTGTGCCCAAAGCGAGGGCAAACCGCCGATCGCCCGGCAGTCCATCCTCGACCGTGGCGTCCGGCCGGCTGACGCTCGAGACGCACCGCCTGGACGTCGACGTCGACCGATTGCAACGGCTCGTCGGGCGGCCGTGGAGGCAGCGCCCAGAGCCCGAGGTTGTCGTCACGATAGGGGGGCTCGATGATGAACTGCTTGGCATCGAACTGGATTCGCATCTGTCCGATGTCGTTGCCGAGCAGGTTGCCGATGCGTCGCGACAGGCCGGGGTCATCGAGGGTAGGCTCGCCCGCGAACAGCGCCCGACCCTTGGCCACCATGCCGTCATGGTCGACGTAATCGGGATCGAACAGGGCGCGCGCCAGCCGAGCGAGGATCACCGGGGCGGTTTTCAGATGTGACGGCTCGATCGTATGGAAGGGCGCCCATAGCTTTCGGAGACCGGGAAGGCGCCGCATGGCTAGCGCCTCGATGCGCGCGTCCTCCACCAGCCCGACGAGGGTCATCTGGATCGCCTTGAGGCTGCGTGGTTCGAACGGCATGGCACCGAGGGCAAGGTGCGCCGAGGCATGCGCCACGCTTGCCCGGTAGAGGGCGGCGGCGACCGATGCGGGGACGCCGCGGTGAAGATCGGGAAGAAGGATGATGCCGGAGGAGAATGCCGCGCGACGTGGTTTGCCGTCATTCCGCTCATCGGCCAGTTCCCGCAAGGGGTACGGCGTGCCCCAGAGCGCGGTCGCGAACGCGTTCAGTTGCCGCTGCACTTCGCCGAACGTCACCGCGCCGGCAAGACGGTCGAGAAGCCGGCGAGCTTCGGCCGTTTCCAAAGCAAAGAAAGCCCGGCGCTTGGCCTTGTCGTTGCCGGACTTCAACCCGACCGCAACGAAGTCCTCGACCCGGGCCGCCCCGCAGCGATCGATGACCCGGCCGCTCACCCGGGCCAGGACGCTCACGCAATCGGGCGCCTCGCGCGCGAGCCGGACGAGCCCCCGCCACCACGCGGCTTCCACCTCGGCCGATAATGAGGCCGGGCGGCGGGCCAGATCGAGCCCGACTTCGAGCGTCACCCGTACCGCGGCGAAGCCGGCGCGCCGGCCGATCTCGGCCGCCGCCGTCGCGCTCTCCGCGAGCCGGGAAAGAACGCCCAGAGCGTCGCCAAGTTGAACTGCGCATAGGCGTCCCCCGCCCCGGCCGCGCGGGTGAGCCAGGCCGCACCTGCTTCCGGGTCGGCCTTGACCCCCCGGCCCATGATCAGCATGGCACCGACATTGGTCTGAGCCTGCAGGTTGTCCTGTTCGACCGCCTTGCGGTAATGCTGGAAGGAACTGGCCAGCGAAGCCGTCGTGCCTTCCCCATTGGCGTAAAGAGCGCCGAGCCAGGCATGAGCCTCGGCGTTCTCGGCGTCGGCGGCGCGCGAGAACAGCGCGAAAGCTTGCTCGAACTCACCCTTGTCGTAGACCCGCACCCCTTCCGCCGCATCCTCGGCGGCTGGCCGCAACCTCGCCGAGGTCGGCATAGGGCGGGCGATCTTATGTTCATTGATCCTGAGTTCGACGCATCCTTCCTCGTTGAGGAAAAGCCCGGCTGCCTTTCTCCACTTGGGCGCATCCTCTGTAGCCGGAACTCGCGCGTCGTGCGCCCAACCGTGACCTCTGTCCTGCGAACAAAGGATTGGGCATGCCCCAAAGAAGAGATAGAGACGATCGATTCGACTCCGACGCGACGCTGCCAGCGGGCGGCAATCTTGCGCCCGCACGGCAGCCCGAGATGCCCCAGGGACCGGGCGAGGCTTTGCGCGGCATCGGGCTGGGGCTGCTATCGATGATGGAGGCCTGGACGATCCGGCGGCCGGTCCGCCGAAAGCACGACGCGAGCCGTTTCCTCAGGAGCACCTCGGGCCGGCCTATGTCACTGACGGCGTGGCACAGGCCGGTTGATCGAAGCGGGTTACTGGAACAGCTTGAGGATCAGCTGGCTGTTCTGGTTGGCGATCGACAGCGACTGGATGCCGAGCTGCTGCTGCGTCTGCAGGGCTTGAAGGCGGGTCGATGCCACGTTCATGTCGGCGTCTTCGAGCGAGCCGACGCCGCTGGTGATCGCGTCCGACAGGCTGCCCACGAAGGAGGTCTGCGAACTGATGCGGGTCTGCGTTGCGCCCAACGTCGCTCCCGCCGACGTCACGGAATTGATGGCCGCATCGATGCCGCTGAGGAG
>CAXSEU010000296.1:0-5041 GCA_964236485.1 uncultured Lichenihabitans sp.
TTGTCGATCGCCCGTGCCCGAGCCTTCTTCGGGAAGAAAGGTTCCGCCGCCCGCAGGACATTGTCGAACACCGCGAAGGCCCGGCCCCATGGGCCGACCTGATTGGGGCCCTTGGGCCAGTCTCCGACTTCGTGGGGCGGCACGAGGAACAACTCCTCGATGCGGACGCGACGCGGATTCCTGGCGAGCCGCTTCAGGGTCGTGAGAACCATCAGCGGCACGAGGGTGTCGCGCGCCCAGTAGGACATCCGATAGATGTGGATGGGAAACCAGGCCGGGGCGAGCATCATCTCGATCGGCATGACGGGAACGGCCGTCCAGGGCACGACGCCGAAGAGCGCCAGCAGGATGCGCGTGAAAACGTTGCTCTGTGCGGCGCCGCCGTGGGCCAGAATCGCCGTACGGGCCCGCACCATGTGCGGCGCCTCGGCGTCGTCGCCGATGATCTTCAGAGCGAAATAGGCTTTGACGCTCGCCGACATGTTGAATACGCCGCTGTGCAGCATCGGCCAGCCGCCGTGGCTCTCCTGAGTGCGCCGCAGATAAGCCGCGACCTTGCGCTCCATGGCGGGGTCGGGTTCGCCGATGAAGTGCTTCAGAAGGACGTATTCGGCCGGGATCGTCGCATCGGGCTCAAGCTCGAAGGCGAAGTGTCCGTCCGCACGCTGTTCCGCCAGGAGGGCCTGCGCACCGCGCCGAATCGCGCGTTCGAGGTTGCCGACGATCGAAGCCCCAGGCGCAGCGACGGACTTCTCGGCAACGGCGACAAAAGACATCGGCGGATCGGTACTCTACGGCGTGCAACGTTTCGCATCGCACGCTTTCCACGTCGGTCCTTGGCCGACAAGGCGAAAGACGGCCGGAGCCCCTCAAAGCCGCCGCGCGTGTCTTGTGGGTGACATGAGGCGCCGCCCGCCCGGCCGTGGTCGCCCGCCGGACGCGTCAGCTGCGACGGCGGCTGCCTCGCCTCGGCGCCGCATCGCCCTCGGCGCTGAGCGGGTTGACGAGCGCACCGATCCGCGCCGTGATGTCCGCCATTGTCGGGGTCTCGCCGGGAACGTAGGCATCGAGCGCCCGCCGCATCGCGGCAAGGTGGATGGCCGAGGTTCCGCAGCACCCCCCGATGATGCTGGCGCCCGCATCGGCCGCAAGAATGGCGTAATCGGCCATCAACTCGGGTGTTCCCGTATAGTGGATGTGATCGCCATGCCATTGCGGAATGCCGCAGTTCGCCTTGGCAATGATCGGGATGCCGGTGTCGCCTCGCATCGCCAGGATCGAGACCAGGAGGTCGGAGGCGCCAACCCCGCAATTGGCGCCCACCGCCAGCGGAACAACCGAAAGTTCCGACGCGAACGCCGGGAGCGCCGTCGGGCTCAGCCCCATCATGGTCCTGCCGGCCGTATCGAAACTCGCCGTCACGGTGCAGGGCAGACCCAGCCGCGCGGCGGCACGCGCCGCCGCGCGCATTTCCTCGGGCGCCGACATCGTCTCGATCCACATGACGTCGGCGCCGCCCTCGGCAAGGCCCTCCATCTGCTCGGCGAAGACCTCGACGGCGTCGTCCTCCGTAATCGGCCCCAAGGGCGCGAAGAGGTCGCCGGTCGGCCCGACCGAGCCGGCCACGACCACCGGCCTCCCGGCGCGATCCGCGACCTCGCGGGCCAGGCGCGCCGCGGCCCGGTTCAATTCCTTCACCCGCCCTTCGAGCTTATGGAGCATGAGACGGCGTGACGTCCCGCCGAACGAATTGGTGAGGATGACGTCCGACCCCGCATCGATGAAATCCTGATGCAACTTGCGGATTCGGTCCGGATGCATGTCGTTCCAGGTTTCGGGCGTGTCCCCGGCCATGAGCCCCATGGCGAAGAGGTTGGTGCCGGTGGCGCCGTCGGCCAGGAGGGGCCGTTTGGCCGCGAGCAGTTCGGCGAGGTCCACGAGGTTTTTCCGTTGCGAGGAGGAGCGATGGCGGGTTTGATTGCTGTAGCGGCTTGGATCATCCCGGGCAACGGCTTGTCCGATCAGTTGCCGGCGGGCGTGTCGGGAGGCTGGCCCAAGCATCCGCGACGCTGCATGTCAGGGGTGCGGATTGAGCTCCCCGGCGCCGCTCCGATCTGCGGTATAGAGCAACCATTACAGACACGTCGCGGCTGTGTCGCGGCCTTATCGAGACGGTCGCCATGTCCTTGAGGATGAGCCAATCCGAACCAGCCCCCGCGGTGGCCGCCGCCCCCAGACCCGCCCCCGCGTTGCGGGAGCCGATCGCCATGCTGATCCTGGCGGCGGCGAGCGTCTCGCACGGCTTGAACGATGTCATTCAAAGCCTTGTCCCGGCGATCTATCCGGTCCTGAAAAGCAAGTTCAGCCTCGATTTCGGGCAGATCGGGCTGATCACCCTGACCTTCCAGTTGACCGCTTCGTTGCTGCAGCCGTTCGTGGGCTTTTTCACCGACAGCCGCCCGCTCCCATTTTCTCTGCCTGCCGGCATGGGCGTGACGCTGGTCGGACTCTTGCTGTTTTCGGTGGCTCCCAGCTATCCGTATCTGCTATTCGCAGCTGGGCTTGTCGGGGTCGGCTCATCCATTTTCCACCCTGAAGCCTCGCGCGTGGCCCGCCTGGCCTCGGGCGGCCGGCACGGCTTCGCCCAGTCGCTGTTCCAAGTCGGCGGCAACTTCGGCACGGCGCTGGGGCCCTTGCTGGCTGCCTTCATCGTGGTTCCGCTGGGGCAACCCAGTATCGCCTATTTCGCGGTGGTGGCGATCATCGCCATCGTGGTCCTGTCGCGTGTCGGTCGCTGGTACCAGGGGCGCCTCGCCACACCGAAGCCGGCCGGCGGCGCCAAGCTCGCTTCGCCTTTCTCCCGCCGCAAGGTGGCAGTCTCCATCTCCATTCTGATGGTGCTGGTGTTCTCCAAGCACTTCTATCTGGCCAGCATCGGCAGCTACTATCCGTTCTATCTGATGGCGAAATTCGGTCTCGACAAGCAGACGGCGCTTGTGCACCTTTTCATCTTCCTCGCCGCCGTGGCGGCCGGAACGATCATCGGCGGCCCCCTCGGAGACCGGTTCGGCCGAAAGCTGGTGATCTGGATCTCGATCCTGGGGGTGCTGCCGTTCACCCTCCTGCTCCCGCATGTGGATTTGTTCTGGACCACGGTGCTGTCGGTGATCATCGGGTTGATCTTGGCTTCCGCGTTCTCGGCCATCCTGGTTTTCGCGCAGGAACTGATCCCCGGCCGCATTGGCATGGTTTCCGGGCTCTTTTTCGGTCTCGCCTTCGGGATGGGCGGGCTCGGCGCAGCCGTGCTCGGTGCCGTCGCGGACCATACGGGGATCGAATACGTCTACGAGATCTGCGCCTACCTGCCGGCGCTGGGATTGCTGGCCTTCTTCCTGCCGTCCCTGCACCACCGGCGCGGATAGGAAGCCTCGCCGCGCTGGGCAAGGTGCCGACCCGAGCGCCCGCGAGAACGCCCGCCCCGGAGCCTGTCAGACATACGTTGAAGCAGGGCTTCGGCCTATGTCTGTGAACAGGCTGGATTTGCTAAGCTGGCGCATGTTTGCTACGCAAGACATGGGCCATCTATTCCGCGGCTTCACGGAGCGGAAGGCGGTCATGCTCGAATGCGATCTCGCTCTTCGAGACGCCATGACGTTCGCCCGTCAGCCAGCTCGAGAGCCGGTCCAGATAGATGTAGATGACCGGCGTGGTGAAGAGCGTCAGAGCCTGACTGACGATAAGTCCACCCACCATGGAATATCCCAGCGGCTGACGGATTTCCGAACCCGTGCCGGTGCCGAGCATCAGCGGCACGCCGCCCAAGAGGGCCGCCATGGTGGTCATCAAGATCGGCCTGAACCGCATCAGGGCCGCCTTGCGGATCGCCTGCTCGGGCGGCAGATCCTCCTCCCGCTCCGCCACGATAGCGAAATCCACCATCATGATCCCGTTCTTCTTGACGATGCCGATAAGCAGGATGATGCCGATCAGCGCGATCAGGCTGAAGTCATAGCCGAAGGTCATGAGGATCAGCAACGCGCCGAGCCCCGCCGAGGGCAGCGTCGAGAGAATGGTCAGCGGATGGATGAAGCTCTCGTAGAGGATTCCAAGGATGATATAGACGGTCACCAGCGCCGCCAGGATGAGCAGCGGCACCGTCCCAAGCGATTGCTGAAAGGCTTGGGCGGTGCCCTGGAAAGCGGTTTGGATGGTCGGAGGAAGGTTCAGCTCCTGCTGCGCCTTGGTTATCGCCGCCGTGGCGTCGCTCAGGGCCTTGCCCGGGGCGAGATTGAACGAGATCGTGATGGCAGGAAACTGCCCTTGGTGGCTGATCGAAAGCGGCCTGACGGGGTCCGAGGACCAGCGTGTGATCTGCGACAGCGGCACCTGCCCCCCGGTCAGTGGTGACCGGATATAGATCTTGTCGAGGGTGTCGATCTTGCCCTGCAGTTCGGGCTGGATCTCGAGGATCACGTGGTAGCTGTTCACCTGGGTGAAATATTGCGCCACCTGCCGCTGGCCGAAGGCGTCGTAGAGGGTGTCGTCGATGAGCTGCGCCGAAATGCCGTAGCGCGCGGCCTGGTCGCGGTTGATCTCTAGGGTCAAGGTCGTGCCGGCCGATTGTTGATCCGACACGACGTCGCGAAGTTCCGGCAAGGTTTTCATCTTGTCGAGGAGCTTCGGCGCCCAGACGTTCAGCTCGTCGAAGTCGGGATCCTGCAGCGTGTACTGGAACTCGGTCCGGGAGGCCCGGCCGCCAACCCTGACGTCCTGAGCGGCTTGCATGAAGAGCCTGGCTCCCTCGACCTTGTCGAGCTGCGGCCGCAACCTGGCGATGATTTGCTGCGCGGTCGCGTCGCGGTTTCCGACCGGCTTCAGGGTCACGAACATGCGGGCGTTGTTCAGGGCTCCCTGGCCGCCGAGCGCCATGGCCACGGAAGCGACGCCCGGGTCCTTCTGCACCACCGCGCCGAGCTCGGCCACCTTGCGCCTCATTTCGGCGAACGAGATGTCCTGTGCCCCTTCCGCCGTGCCGACGATG
>CAXSEU010000297.1:0-4402 GCA_964236485.1 uncultured Lichenihabitans sp.
CCGCTCGTTGGAATAATGCCAGCGCAGCGTCACGTTGGTCAGACTGGCCACCCGGCGCCCGGTCAGGCGGAGGGTCATGAAATCCTGATATTCGCAGATCGTCGCCGCGCGCGCGAACGCCGCCGGCTCGTGGCGGGCGATCCAGAGGGCCTTGGGAATCATCCATTCGGCCGAAACCGGCCCGAAGCCGGCGCCGTTGACCCGCAACGCCTCGTCGCCGGTGGCGAGCACCGCCGCGGCTTCCTCGCCGGCCCGCACATCCATCCAGATGATCGCCGGCCGCACCGCCCGCCCGTCTCCATCGAGGGCCACGACGCTGCAGGACGTGGTATCGAGAGCGACGGCCTCGACCGCCTCTGCCGATACGCCGGCCGCCGCAACGGCCTTGCGGACCGCGACGCCAAGGGCCGACCACCAATCCTCGGGGTCCTGTTCGGCTCGGGCACCAGCGAAGAAATGCGTGTGGTAGGCCTGCGAAGCCGCGCCCAGACAACGTCCCGCCCGATTGTAGACAGCGGCCCGCAAGCCTTCGGTGCCGCCGTCGACGCCCACCACGACACTCATCGCGGGACATCCCGGGGTGATCGACGCCTCCGCTGCCCTTGCCGTGTCATCCACCCTCCCAAGCCGCGTCACATTTGACCTATGTGACGACATTTGTGATGAGGTTGTGCGGGGGTGCCGGATTTGTCAAGCTGTTTTGGTGAAAGCCAAAGCCCCGACCCGACTGACCCTCGCGCTGAACCACGACAGCGACGATGCCCTGCTGGTCCGGACGGCGTGGCTCTACCACGTGGCCGGCTTGAACCAGGAGGAAACGGCGACCCGGCTCGGGCTGCATCGCAGCCGCGTGAATCGCCTCTTGTCCGAAGCGCGCGAGCGCGGGCTCGTGAGCGTGACGATCCACCACGACTCGGCGCGCGACGTCGCGACCGAACACCGGATCGCCGAGGCATTCGGGCTCGACTTCTGCCTCTCGACGCCCGCCATCGGGTTCGAGCCACTCGATGTGGCTGATGTGGCAGCGGTGCGAATGCAGGGGCTCGTCGCCCGCCGGGCGGTGGGGAACGCCGGGGCCAACTTCCTGCGCGGCAAGCTTCAGAACGGACCGATCAAGGTCGGCGTCAGTTGGGGCCGCACGATCGAGCAGGTGGCCCAACAACTGTCGGGCGCCCGGAACCCGCGGGCGGTATTCATCTCGCTTCTCGGCTCCTTGACGAGGAACTCCGCGTCCAACCCTTTCGAAGTCGTGCAGGCCTTCGCGGCGCGGACCGGAGGCGAGGGACACTTCCTGCCCGTTCCCTTCATCGCCGACTCCGAATCGGACCGCGACGTGCTGCTTTCGCAGCGGTCCGTCGCCGAAGCCATAGCGCTGGCCCGCTCGGCCGACCTGTTCCTGATCAGCGCGGGCGAACTCGCCGAGACATCGTTCCTGCGTGCCCAGGACATGCTGTCCGCGGCGGAACTCCGGAGCATCCGCTCGAGCGGCGCGGTTTGCGACACCCTTGGCCGGCTGTTCGACGCGGAAGGGCGCGAGATCCACCATCCGCTCGGCGGCCGCACCTTGGCGGTGGAGCCCGAAAGCCTGCGCGGGCGCCACGTCGTGCTGCTCGCCGGCGGCCTGGAGAAGGTCGAGGCCATCATCGCCCTGTTGCGGGCCGGCCTCGTCAAGGGGCTCATCGTCGACGGTGACACGGGGCTGGCGATCGTCCAGCGCGTGGCCGCTGCCGCGTCCAGGCCCGCAGGCGGACACACCCCAGGCCGCCCCCCGCCTGCAGGTGCCACCGGCCCGGTGCCTGCGGAGAATGACCATATGGGGCAATGACGTCGAGCCGCCGGCACTGCCGAACTAGCCGTTGACATCGATCCGCACTCTTGCCATCCTGAATTTAATATTGGGCATGAATAATTATTCACGCCTTGGGGAGGCGGACAGTGGTCGTCGAACAGCGCACAACGATGCCGCTCGAGATGGGGACGGAACTCGCCGCATCGACTCTCCGCGCGGCGAAGCCGACCTTCGAGAAGACCGACGACGCGGAGATCCTGCGCAAGATCGCCGTCGTCGTCCGGCTGAAGATCGTCAAGACGATCGCCCTGGCGGGGCTTGGCCATGTCGGCGGCGACCTGTCGGTGGCCGACATCCTGACCGTCCTCTACTTCAGCGTCCTCGACGTCGATCCGGCGGACCCCGCGAGGCCCGATCGCGACCGATTCATCCTGTCCAAGGGGCATTGCGCGGCGGCCTTCTATAGCGTGCTGTCGCTTCGCGGCTTCTTCGACCCCGAAGCCGTCGATACGTTCATGAAGCCGCTCTCGCCGCTGAACGGGCACCCCAACCGCCGCAAGATCCCGGGCGTGGAAGCCAGTACGGGTCCACTGGGGCACGGACTGCCGATCGGCCTCGGGGCGGCCATCGGCGCCAAGCTTACCGGACAATCTTGGCGGACTTTCGTGGTCGTCGGTGACGGCGAGTTGCAGGAGGGCTCCAACTGGGAGGCCGCCATGGCGGCCGGCCACCGCGGCCTCGGCAATCTCACGGCCATCGTCGACCGCAACCGGTTCCAGCAGGGCGCGGGCACCGAGGCGACCAACCGCCTGGAGCCGCTTGGCGACAAATTCCGGGCCTTTGGCTGGGAGGTCTTCGACGTGGACGGGCACGACGTCAGCGCCCTGCGGAAGGTTCTGGCCGCGAACGGCAGCGGCAAACCACGCGCCATCGTCGCCAAGACCAACAAGGGACGCGGCGTGTCCTACATGGAGGACACCGTCGACTGGCACCACAAGGTGCCGAGCGCCGAGCAGGTTGCGATCGCGCTCGAGGAGTTGGCCCGATGAGTGCCGCGGAACCCCCCCGCGCCCCGGGCGCCCCCGAGACATTCGACTGTCGCGTCGCTTTCGCCGACGAACTGATCAAGCTGGCGCGGGCCGACGAGCGGATCGTCGTCGTGTGCAACGACAGCGTCGGCTCCTCCAACATGGGAGCCTTCCAGAAGGAGTTTCCCGACCGGCTGATCAATGTGGGGATCGCCGAGCAGTGCATGGTGGGTGTCGGAGCGGGCCTTGCCAATGCCGGGATGACCCCCTTCGTCTGCGCCGCCGGGCCGTTCCTTACCGGTCGCGCGACCGAGCAGATCAAGGCCGACTGCGCCTATTCGCAATATCCCGTCGTGCTGTGCGGCATGTCGCCCGGCATGGCCTATGGCGAACTCGGCCCGACGCATCACTCGATCGAGGACTTCGCCTGGATGCGGGCGATCGCGGACCTCATGATCATGGCGCCGGTCGATCCGGCCGAGACGCGGCAGGCCGTGCGATGGGCCGCCGGCGCGGGCAAGCCGGTCTACATGCGGGTCGCGCGCTTCAAGATCCCAGCCGTCACCGGACCCGACCACAGGTTCGAACCGGGCAGAATTTCCACCCTGCGCGAGGGCGACGACGTCACCCTCGCGGCGATCGGAACCATGGTGTCGCGGGCGCTCGAGGCTGCCGACATCCTCTCGGGCGAGGGCATCGCCGCGCGTGTCCTCAACGTCTCGACCCTGAAGCCGCTGGACGAGGAGGTGATCCTCAAAGCGGCGCGGGAAACCGGCCGTCTCGTCACGGCCGAAGAGGCCGTCTCGACCGGCGGCCTCGGCGGCGCCATCGCGGAACTGCTGTCGCAGAACCATCCCGTGCCCATGCGCATCCTCGGCGTCACCGGCTTCGCGCCGACGGGCGACACGCGGTTCCTGCTCGACCATTTCGGGCTGAACGCCGCAGGGCTGGCGAAAGCTGCCCGCGAACTCGTGGCCAGGGGGGCGCACTGATGGGCAGCCCCCTCGTCCTCGGGATCGACCAGGGCACGAGCTCGACCAAGTGCCTGCTGGTCGACCGCTCGGGCGCGGTGGTGGCCCAGGGCCAGGCGCCGCTGGCCGAAACCCATCCGCAGCCGGGCTGGGTCGAGCAGGATGCGGGGGCCATCTGGGCCAGTGTGCAGGCGGCGGTCGCCGGCTGCGTGCCGCCAGAGCGCGCCGCCTCGGTCGTCGCCGTCGGCCTCAGCACGCAACGTGAATCCGTCGTCGCCTGGGACAGGACGACGGGCGAGCCGCTTTCCCCCGTCCTCTCCTGGCAGGACCGGCGCACGGTCGGCCTCGCGGCCGAGATCGGCAGCCCGGCGAACCTCGAGCGCGTGCGGGCGATCAGCGGGCTGCCGCTCGATCCCATGTTCTCGGCCCTCAAGGCGCGGTGGATCCTCGACGCCGTCGATCCCGGCCGTGTGAAGGCGCGGGCCGGCACCCTGTGCATCGGCACCATCGACAGCTGGATCATGAGTCGGTTCGGCGGCCCGCCCCTGACGGAGGCCGGCAATGCGTCCCGGACCCAGTTGCTCGATGTCGATGAAGCGGCCTGGAGCGACGAA
>CAXSEU010000297.1:4412-5022 GCA_964236485.1 uncultured Lichenihabitans sp.
ACCTGTTCGGCATCCCCCGTGCGGCGCTGCCCGAGGTCGTGGCCTCCGACGGCCCGTTTCCCGAAGCGGAGGGTCTCGCGCCCCTGCGGGACGGCGTTCCGGTGCTCGCCGTGCTGGCCGATTCGCATGCGGCGCTGTTTGGCCACGGCGCCCGGCGCCCCGGCGAGGTGAAGGCCACGCAAGGCACGGGATCCTCGGTCATGGGATTGGTGGGGTCCGGCGCGCGGCTCGATCCGGGCGTGTGCAAGACCATCGCCTGGTCGCTCCGTGGCGTGGTCCATGCGGCCGAAGGGAACATCCGGGCGGCGGGCTCCACCCTGCGCTGGGTCGCTGGCCTTCTGAACATCTCCGTCGACGAACTGATGACCCTGGCGCGGGGTGCCGACAGCGAGGGCGTCTGCCTCGTGCCCGGCTTCAATGGGCTGGGTGCGCCATGGTGGGACGACCGCGCGGTGGGCCTCCTGGCGGGATTCACGCTGGGCACCTCCCGTGGCGCCATCGCCCGCGCCGCTCTCGACAGCATCGCCCATCAGATCGCCGACGTCGTCGACGCCGTCGCTCGCGGGCCGACGACCGGCGACCGCCTGTTCGTCGACCGCGGACCTACCCG
>CAXSEU010000298.1:0-5017 GCA_964236485.1 uncultured Lichenihabitans sp.
CTTGACGGCCCTGATGGCCGCGAGGGCCTCCTCGATCACGCTGGCGCGCGCGGTCGAGGTCGTCGGCGCGAGGGCGATGGTGCCACGGCTCGCGTGAAAGCGCGCGAGGCCTCGGATGCCGTCCTGGCCGCCGTGCCAGGTATGGCCGCCGCCGCAATGGACATGGAGATCGATGAATCCGGGCAAGATGTAGGGAGCCGGCGGCTGGACGCCGCCCGCCAGCCGCTCGCCCGACACGGAGACGATCTTGCCGCCGTCGCATTCCACCCGGCCCGACATCCACCCGGACGGCGTGAGGATCGAGCCCTCGAGCTCGGGTCCGGTCTGCCCCTGCATGGTTAGCCTCCCGCGATTCGGCCCAAACCTTACAGCAGATCCCGATAGAGGTCGCTCCTGCGCTCATGCCAGAAGCGAGGCGCCTGCGGTTGCCGGCCTCGTCTCTGGACAAAGCCGCACCGGAGGTGTCTTCCATGCTCCGAACGCAGCACCAGCCATGCCGCCAAGGCCTTGGCCAGCGAGAGGGAACGCCATGAACATCCTGGTGATCGGCGCAGCCGGCATGATCGGACGAAAACTGACGGACCGGCTGGTCGAGGCCGGGCACGTCGGCGGACAGGCGGTCGACGCACTCACGCTCGCCGATGTGATCGAGCCCGCGACGCCCAAGAACTTCGCCGGCAAGGTCCACGCCATCACGGCCGACCTCTCCGCCCCGGGGGAGGCCGAGACCTTGGTGGCCGAGCGGCCCGACCTCATCTTTCACCTCGCAGCCATCGTATCGGGAGAGGCGGAGGCCGACTTCGACAAAGGCTATCGGATCAACCTCGACGGCACCCGCTACCTGTTCGAGGCGATCCGGCTCGAAAGCGGCAAGGCGCCGTACAAGCCCCGCGTCGTCTTCACCTCGTCCATCGCGGTCTTCGGCTCGCCCTTTCCGGCCAGGATCGGCGACGAGTTCTTCACTACGCCGCTGACGAGTTACGGGACCCAGAAAGCGATCGGGGAATTGCTGCTGTCCGATTACAGCAGGCGCGGCTTCTTCGAGGGCATCGGCATCCGCCTGCCGACGATCTGCATCCGCCCAGGCAAGCCCAACAAGGCGGCGTCGGGTTTCTTTTCCGGCATCCTCCGCGAACCCCTGGCCGGCCAGGAGGCGGTGCTGCCGGTCTCGGAAAGCGTCCGTCATTGGTTCGCGAGCCCGCGCGCGGCGGTCGGCTTTCTCATGCACGCGGCCGAGATCGACCTCGCGCCGCTCGGCGCCCGCCGCAACATCAGCCTGCCGGGCCTGTCGGCGACGGTCGGAGAGGAGATCGAGGCGCTGCGCCGCGCCGCCGGGGACGGCGCCGTCAAGCTGATCAGGCACGAGCCCGACCCCACCATCATCCGCATCGTCGACGGCTGGGCGACGGATTTCGACACGCGCCGTGCATCGGCCCTGGGTTTCAAGGCGGAGAGCAACTTCGACGAGATCGTCCGCGCTCACATCGAGGACGAACTCGGCGGTCGCGTGGGGTAGGGCGGCAGGATGCGCCGCCTCGGCGTGCGCCGGCGCCGGGTTGCGGATCGGGGCCGGCGCACGATCTATGGTTCAGCGGATCAAGCGGCTTCACGAAGTTCAATCGATGTCCACGTTCGATCACCAGCGTCCGGCGACGTCATCTCGCGGCGCAACCAGCGTGGATGAGCTCTTGGAGCGCTCGCGCCAGGTCGCAAATCCCGCCGGGCGGGGCCGGCTGATCTTCGCGCTCGACGCCACGATGAGCCGGCAGCCGACCTGGGACATGGCTTTGTCCCTGCAGGGGAAAATGTTCGACGTGGCCGCGGCCTCCGGCGGGCTCGAGGTTCAACTCGTCTATTTCCGAGGCTTGCGCGAGTGCCGCGCGTCGCCCTTTGTTTCGGGTGGCACGGGACTGGCGCGCTTCATGGGCCGTATCGCGGTCGAGGGCGGCAACACCCAACTCGGCCGCGTGCTCGACCATGCGGTCACCGAAGCGCGGCGCGCCCGTATCGGCGCCCTGGTCTTCGTCGGAGATGCGCTCGAAGAGCGGATCGATCCGCTGTGCGCCTCGGCGGGCGCCCTGGCGCTGCTCGGCGTGAAAGCTTTCATGTTCCACGAAGGCCGAGATCCTGCGGTCGAACGCGGCTTTCGCGAGATCGCCCGGCTGACAGGCGGTGTCTATGCGGCCTTCGATCCCGCTGCGCCGGCGAGACTCGCGGCGCTGCTTTCCGCCGCCGCGGCTTACGCGGCGGGCGGGCGCGACGCCCTCGCGACCTTGACCCGCGGCGGCTCGTCCGAGGACGCGCAAGGCCTGCTCTCCCAACTCGGGCGATGACCTCTATATGATCGCCATCATCGCCGGTCTGCTGCTGCTCTGGCTCAGCTCCGCCATGATGCGTGAGTTCGTGCGTGCCAACCCGGCTGCCCTGGCGCGACGCGTCAAGCAGGGGGGTGGAGCGGTGGCCCTGCTGGCGGCCCTGATCATGCTGGTGCGGGGCCAGATCGAGCTGGCGGTCGGTCTCGCGGGCGTGGGCTTCTGGCTGACCAGCGGCAGGTGGACACCCGACTGGAGCAGCTTCGGTCGCACCGTTCGGGGCCGCGCCTCGCCGCGCCGCGAGACACGGGTCCGCTCGGCTTTGATCGCCATGGCACTCGATCATGCCACCGGCGCGATGAGCGGTTCGGTGGTGGCCGGGCCACTGGCCGGCCGATCGCTCGATGCGATCGGGGACAGTGACCTTTTTGGGCTTTACCGGCTGTGTGTCACGGCCGACCCCGAAGGGGCGCGCCTGCTAGAGGCTTATCTCGACCGCAGGTCGCCCGGCTGGCGTGCGGCAGATCAAGACCAGGGACACCCGGGGACCGACGATGGGGCGGACCGGCGGCGGAGCCGGGACGGCGCCATGTCGGAAAATGAGGCCTACGAGCTTCTTGGTCTCGCGAAGGGCGCGTCGCGGGAAGAAATCGCCCGCGCCCATCGGACGCTGATGAAGAAAGTCCACCCCGATCAGGGGGGGTCGACCAATCTGGCGGCCCGGGTCAACGAGGCCAAAGATGTCCTGATGCGCCGACATCTGTGAGAATCCATTACGCATGGTGAACACGGGAACGCGGGGAATGGGTGTCGGCGAGTCTGCCGGCGCCCGTCAGTTGCGGGTCGCGAAACAGGCAAAGCCCGAGCGCTTCAGCGCCTTGCAGGCGGCCTCCGCCTCGCCGGGCTCGAGCCCCGCGAAGCGTGCGCGGTAGAGGGTTGAATCGCCCTTCTGGACCTTCTCGATAAAGAACTTCGCCGAGGCGAGCGCCGACCGGCCCTCCGTCCTGGCCCGGCTCAAGAGTTCGTTGGCTTTGCTGGCATCATCCGTGGCACCGATCTGGATCACCCATCCGCCGCGCGAATTCGTGCCTGTCGGTGCTTCGGCCTTCGGGTCGGGCTTGTCGCCCCTGGCCGAAATGGATCCTGTGGTGTTCGGCTCGCTCGCGGGCTTGCCCGTGGCCGCCCGGGCCTTCTCGGCGCCGGCGCCGGAACCGACCTTCACCGGCTGCGAACCGACCACCCAATGCAGGGACGACGGCATTACGGTGGCGACCGCGTTCGACGCCGATGCGCTTACCTCGGGACGGCGGTTGGTGGAACCGTCCAGCGCCAGCCGCTGGCGGTCCTTGACCCCCATCGGTCCGGGCAGGCGTGCGGTCTCGATCATCTTCGGCGCGCCGGAAATGAAGGCTGGGCGGATCTTCTCGATTTTGCCCGCGCTCGCAGCGCCTGACTTGGCGACCGGCGTCGCCGAAGGGGGCCGCGGTGCCGGGAGCGGAAGATCGGCGGTCGCGACCTGCACCGATCTGACGACCGGCGGCACCGGTGCCGAGGCGCGATGCGGCCGCGGCATGACGGGTGGGGCCGGCAGGGCAAGTTCCGGCGCGATCAGGCTCGGACCATGCGGCGGCTGACGTTCGACATTGCCGTCCCCCGCGTCGTCGGGGGAGGAGAAGGTGACGCGGGTAGCATCGGGGGCATCATCTTGCGCGGCTGCATCCTCGGGATCGACCTGCGCCATGTCCCTGGGCCGCATCGGCGGCTGGCGGTCGACCGGGGCCTCGACGCGTTCGCGGGACGGTGCCGGGGCCGGCTCCTCGATGGGGCTCGCCTGGGCCACACGCGTGCCCGGCGTCGCCGACGCTTCCTCGATATGCGTTTCGATCAGCGCCTGCATGACTCGGTCGCGGCTAGCCGCCGTGCGCCCGCCGAGTACCACGGAGACGAGGTGACGTCCGTCGCGGTTGACCGAGGTCAGGAGATTGAAGCCGGACGCCGCGGTGTAGCCCGTCTTGATGCCGTCCATCCCATCGATGCGCCCCAGGAGATGGTTGTGGTTCGGCATGAACGAGCCCGCATAGGTGAAGCTCGGGATTGAAAAGAAGTGGTAGTAGTGTGGGAAACGATCGCGGATGACACGTCCGAGGATCGTCAGATCCCGCGCTGTCGTCAGCTGCCGCATGTCCGGCAGCCCTGATGCATTGTGGTAGAAGGTGTGCGTCATGCCGAGCGCATGCGCCTTCTCGGTCATGGCTTCGGCGAAGGTGTCCTCGTCGCCGGCGATGTTTTCGGCCACCGCGACCGCCATGTCGTTGGCGGATTTGGTCACGATGGCCCGGATGGCATTCTCGACCGTGATGGTCGAGCCGGGACGCAGGCCGAGTTTGGTCGGAGACTGCGCGGCCGCGTGTCGCGAGACCGTCAGCGGCGAGTCGAGCCGCATGCGCCCCCTCTCGAGCTCCTCGAACAGCAGGAACAGCGTCATGACCTTGGTGATGGAAGCCGGATGCCGGGGCGCATCCTCGTTCACGGCGTAAAGCGTGCGGCCGGAATTCGCGTCGACCACCATGGCGGCGAAATTGGCACCGACGCTGCTGCCGAAGTTAGCCCGCGCCGCATGCGCCACGGGGCGGCGATGCGGCATGGAATGAGCGTGGTGGCGGAACAAGACGCGCCCGCGCGCTTCGGCGCCAGATCCGGGGGCG
>CAXSEU010000299.1:0-1542 GCA_964236485.1 uncultured Lichenihabitans sp.
CGCCATCTGGCCGGGGCGCTACTACCGCTTCCGCGATTTCGCCACCCAGCTTGCGCCGACATCCGGCTCCATGGGCTACGGCGTCCCGGCGGCGATCGCGGCTAAGCGTCTCCGTCCCGAGCGCGCCGTGGTGGCTTTCGCGGGCGACGGCTGCTTCCTGATGACCGGCCAGGAGTTCGCGACTGCGGTCCAGTATGGGGTCGCGGTGGTGATCATCGTGGTCGATAATGGCATGTACGGCACGATCCGCATGCATCAGGAGCGGCACTATCCGGGACGCGTCACCGCAACCGAACTCGCCAACCCGGACTTTGCCGGATTCGCGCGCGTTTTCGGCGGCCATGGCGAGAGCGTCACGGCGACGGCCGAGTTCGGCCCCGCCTTCCAACGCGCCGTCGCCTCGGGGAAACCGTCGATCCTCCATGTGAAGGTCGACCGCGAGGCCATCACGCCGACCATGACCCTGTCGGATATCCGGGCACAGGCCCTTGGGGCCGGGTAAGCAGGGTTGTTTCCGTGTTCCATCGGGGCCTGCGCGACCGGCACCGGTCATCGCTGACTGCCGACGAGCGATGAAAGCGCGCTTTTCACATGAAGCCGGCCCCGATGCCTTGTTCGCTGACGACTATGATCGGGTTGGCCGATCAGGGGACCGTATCCCACTCCGAGGCAAGTGAACGCGTCACCGCCAAGCTCGTCGTCGCCGTTGTGCACGGACCTTGACCTCGGGAGTTCGCTTTCTCGAAGCGTCGGATAATGCCCATGCCGGCCCTCCTCTTGGCTGACGACATCGTGGGGCCTCTCGTGCATTGTCGGCCCGCAGGCTCGATATCTTGACGCGGATGTCGCGCAAGGCCCGCTCGATCCCGGCCCCGCGTCCCGGTTTGGTGTCGCCTCGGGCTCCGGCAGCGCCGCCGATCTCCGCCGCTTTGCGGCGAAGCTCAACCAGAACCCGCAAGTCCATCCGGCCCGAGCCTATCACACGTGAACGTGCCGCCGAAAGCCGCCATCTGAAGCTCGTGAATGCGGTCGGCGGAGTGATATTTCCGCACCCAGGCAATGCCCCGCTCGCCGAGGCCGGCGAGGTCGTCGGGATCGTCCATCACTTCTTCCATCCGTGCCGCGATCTCCTCGGCGGTTGCCGCGGCGAGGACCGGCGGGGGCACCTCGAAGAAGACGGCGCTGTTGATGCCGCCGTCGCGCGAGACGAGCCTGCACCCGATGGCCAGGGCTTCGATGGTCAACGCGCCGAAGGCCGAGAGAAGGAACTGATCGATCATGGCATGGGCGTCCGACATCGCGGCCCAAAGCTTGCCTTTCGGCATCATGGGCGACCAGCGGACATGGTCCGTGAGGCCGAGTTCCGCGATGAGCGCGCGCGTGGCGTCCCGGTCGATCCCCCAATCTATACAGTGGAAGGCGAAATCGGCGCGGCCCCGGTCGAGCAGCAGTTTGCCGGCGCGGACATAGAGGTCGTTGCCCTTCGCCATCTTGGGGTCGCGCGAGCGCCAATCCTGGCGCGCGGGACAGAAGAAGACAGCG
>CAXSEU010000299.1:1552-5008 GCA_964236485.1 uncultured Lichenihabitans sp.
CTTCCCGGTCGCGCACTGGGTGTTCGCGTTCGGGATCCCGAACGGGTCGGTAGGCGCGCCGGAAGGTGAAGGCCAGCGACTCGTCGAAAGGGTGGGGGAAGTACACGCGTTGCTCGGGCGTGAACTCGAGCCGCGGCTTTGCGGTGGCGTAATCGGTGTTGGTGAGGAAGACCCGCTTGGCATTGAGGAAGGCCTTGCCGACGAGCCGTCCGTCCGTCGTCGGCTCGAACGGCAGCGTGCGGATCGTGCCGTGTTCGAGCGCGCAATAGCCCTCGATGCCGGCCGCGAAGGCGAATTTCGCACTGTCGCCGTAGAAGATACAGACGTCGTAGAGCGCCGCGACTTCTCGCCAGACCCGACCGGCCCAGCAGTAGGGCATGATCTCGGCAGCCTCGAAGCCGTGCTGTCCGAGGTGTCCGTATTCTGTGAGCGGCCCCACGAACTCGATCCCGAAAGCCTGCGAGAGGCCGCGCGCGCGCAAGCCCCGCACGACCCCCTCCAGCCCGGGGTCGGCGGCAAAGTAGGCGTCGAGGGCGCCCAGCGCGAGGGGCGGGATCCACCCGAGCACGGTTTCCGGGTCCTCCTCGAGCAGCACGCGCGAACGGATCCAGTCGTAGTAGCGGTCCGCCATGCGACCGGTCACGATCCGGCGGCGAAGATAGGGATGGAGATCGTAATGCTGGAGGCGGGCGGCGAACTCCGCGTCCGGCATGGCGACGCCGAAAGGGTTCGTGGTGCGCAGCATCGTCGCCTTGAAGCGCAGATAGGCCAGCGTCGAGAGCGCCGTGCGGGCGAGCGGATGGCCCTGCCGACGAAGGACCAGATACCGCAGGGCCTGCAGGGTGGGGCCCTGCGCCACCCAGTCTCCGACGCGCGGCATCCCGCGGCCGAGTGCGTAGAAGTCCGGAAAATAAGGATCGTCGCCAAGGTCCACCGCCTCGACCTCAGCGCTGGAAAGCTCGTACCATTCGGGCGAGGAACCGGCGTGCAGGATATCGCAGGCGGCGACGTCGCAATCGTGCCCGCGCGCGTTCAGGATTGAGGCGTTGATATAGCCGTTCTGCGCGATGTTGCCGACATGCAGGATTCTCCTACCCATGGCTGGACCCTCGTCACCCCCGGTATCGTCCCCGCCGTAACCCATTTGGGGGGCTTCCCGGCGGCTCTCCGTTCCAGGAGGCCACGAGCTTGCAATTCCCGGATGGCCTCCGTATGGCTAGCCGCTGTTTCGAGCAAGGTCGTCCGACACGCGGTGCCGAGCCGGGACGCAGCCCGCCGTCGCAAATGCTCGTGTAGAAACAGGACTTGCCTGGATTGTCTTCGATGACCTCAGCCCGAACCGTGCTCGTGACTGGGGCGGCCGGTTTCATCGGGTTTCATCTGGCCTCCCGGCTCCTGGCGCGGGGCGACATCGTCATCGGCCTCGACAACCTCAACGACTATTATGATGTCGCGCTGAAAGAGGCACGCTTGGCGCGGCTCGAGGCGACGCCGGGGTTCACCTTCGCCCGCCTCGATCTCGGCGACCCGAAGGGCATCGATGCGCTGTTCGCGCGGCACCGGTTCGACCTCGTCGTCAACCTGGCCGCCCAGGCGGGCGTCCGCTACTCGCTCGTCAACCCGCAGGCCTATGTGAGCAGCAACATCACGGGCTTCGTCAACATCCTCGAGGCGTGCCGCCACAACGGGGTCGGTCACCTGGTCTACGCCTCCTCCAGCTCCGTTTACGGCGCGGTGACGCGGATGCCCTTCTCGGTGCGCCAGAACGTCGATCACCCGGTCAGCCTCTACGCCGCGAGCAAGAAGGCGAACGAGCTTCTCGCCCACAGCTACAGTCACCTCTTCGAGCTGCCGACCACGGGCGTCCGCTTCTTCACCGTCTACGGGCCCTGGGGGCGGCCCGACATGGCATTGTTCCTGTTCACCCGCGCGATCCTGTCGGGCCAGCCGATCGACGTGTTCAATCACGGCGAGATGGAGCGCGACTTCACCTACATCGACGACATCGTCGAGGGACTGGTGCGCCTGGGCGAGCGGCCCGCGGCACCCGACCCCGACTGGAGCGGCGACGATCCGACGCAGAATACCAGTCTCGCGCCCTATCGCATCTACAATATCGGCAACAACGCGCCCGTGCGCCTCATGCGTCTGATCGAGGTGCTCGAAGACTGCCTTGGCCGCAAGGCCGAGAAACGGCTCCTGCCGATGCAGCCCGGCGACGTCCCGGCCACCTATGCGGATATCGACGATCTCACGCGCGATGTCGGCTTCGAGCCGAGCACGCCCATCGAGGTCGGCGTCGAGCGCTTCGTGCGGTGGTACCGTGACCACTACAGGGTTTGAACGCCGGTTTTCCGGCTCGGGGGAGTGGCATGTGCGGCATCGCGGGTTTCTTCGACACCGCCCGGCGGTCCCGGAGCCTCGACGGGCGCGCGGTGGTGGAGCGCCAGATCGCCACGCTTCGCTACCGCGGCCCGGATGCCTGCGGGGTTCATGTCGGGGAGGGCCTCGGCCTCGGCCACGCGCGCCTGTCGATCATCGACGTGTCGTGCGACGCCAACCAGCCGATGTTCGATGCCCAGGGCAGGATCGCGGTCGTGTTCAACGGCGAGATCTACAATTTCCAGGAGGTCCGGCAGGAGCTCGAGAAGCTCGGTCACCGCTTCCGGACACAATCCGACACGGAAGTGATCGTCGAGGGATATGCGGCCTGGGGCATCGACATCGTGCATCGCCTGCGGGGCATGTTCGCGATCGCGCTCTACGACGAGGCGCAGGATCGGCTCGTGCTGCTACGCGACCGCATCGGCAAGAAGCCGCTCTACTACGCCTTGCATGACGGGTACCTGATCTTTGCGAGCGAGATCAAGGGTATCCTAAGCTTCCCGGGGTTCCGGCGGGAGGCCGACTACGAGGCCATCCACCAGTATCTGACGTTTCAGTATGTCCCATCGCCGATGACGGCCTTCGTCGGCGTCCACAAGCTGCCGCCCGCCAACCACCTCGTGGTCCGGCGAGGCAAGCCGCCGGTCAAGAGCCGCTACTGGTCGCTGCCCCACCCCTCCGAGGCGAAGCCGAGACCGATCGGACAGCTGCGCGAGGAACTGGTGGTCGAGCTTCGCGAGGCGACTCGGCTGCGCATGATCTCGGACGTGCCGGTCGGGGCCTTCCTTTCGGGTGG
The DNA here is from genome assembly GCA_964236485.1 of uncultured Lichenihabitans sp. GTDB lineage: Bacteria > Pseudomonadota > Alphaproteobacteria > Rhizobiales > Beijerinckiaceae > Lichenihabitans. The sequence goes on from CAXSEU010000299.1 coordinate 4,734, forward strand.
TGTCGACTCGTCTTCGGTCGTCGCCATGATGGCGCAGTCCTCGGGAAAGCCCGTGAAGACCTTCACGATCGGCTTCGAGGAACAGACCTACGACGAGCGCCCCTACGCCCGCATGGTGGCCCAGCGTTACGGAACCGATCACCACGAGATGACGATCCGCCCCGACGGCATGAGCGTCATCGAGGACCTCGTCTATCACTACGGCGAGCCCTTCGCCGATTCCTCGGCGGTGCCGACCTATTATGTCTCCAAGATCGCGCGCGAACACGTCACGG
>CAXSEU010000300.1:0-5006 GCA_964236485.1 uncultured Lichenihabitans sp.
CGGCCTACCTTCGGGAGCCTTTACCGGCGTGCGCCACCCCGGTTTCACCTCGGAGCTCGACGGTCGATGGGCGGCGTGAAACCCGGAGGGCTCCCCGAGAGTTTGAGCCCTATAGCTCTGCTCAGGCTTGGCTTCCTGAACCATCGGTCAAAGGATTTCGGCATGACGAACCTTCCCTTCGCCTCCGCGGCTGTCCTGTCGCTTCTGCTTGCGGCCGAACCCGCCATGGCCTGCAAAGGGGACAAGGTGCTCTTCAGCGACGATTTCAAGCAGGTCGATACCAGTTGGGGTTTCGACTCTCCCGACGTCAGCGTCGAAGAGGGGAAGGTCAAAGTCAAACCAAAACCCAATATTTCCAACCTGCTGATGTATAAGGCCATCCTGTTCACCAACGCCGATTATTGCATCACCGTCAGGACGCCGAACAGCTTGAGCGATTCGGACAATACGATGGCTGGTCCGCTGTTCTGGGCCACGGACTATGACAATTACTACATGTTCATGATCACCCCCAGTGGATATGCCGAGATTACCCGGAAGGTGAAGGGTAAATGGATCGACGTCATCGAATGGAAACAGGAGCCGAACATCAAGCGCGATCCGGGCGCCAAAAACGTGCTCGACGTCGAAACCGACGGCGACACCATTACGGCCTATATCAACGACCAGAAATTCGCCTCGGTGAAGGGTCAGGCGCCCGAAGGCGGTGGCCAGATCGGCATGCGGGCGCAGTCCGAAAAAGACCAGGTCGATACCTGGAAGTTTACCGCCTTGAAGGTCACCAATCTGGCCGGAACAAGCGGGGCAGCGAGCGCCGGGACGCAGCCCGCGGCGGGTTCCACGATGCCTGCCGCGCCACCCGTGGCACCGGCGCCCGAGACGGCTCCGGTCACGCCGGCTCAGCCTGCACCGGCGCCCTGAGCCTCACGGCTTCCCGGCCATGTTGCCGCAATGCAACGCTGTTCGGCATTGCGGCGGAGCGGGCGCCCCGGCCGAGGCCTGACGCGCTGAAAGCCACGGAACGACCTCAATTCGGACCTAGGCAGCCTCACCGGATTAGGTGCCGAGATCCGCGGCCCTCTTCATCATCCGGCTTGCTGGGATGGTGTCACTCGAATGAGCATCAAGGTTCTGCGTGATCGGTCGCGGCACCGGGCACAGGTGCTCGCGGCATCCTTTGCCGGGTTGTGCCTTGGCACCGTTCCGGTCGGGGCGCAATCGCCGTTGCTCTCCCCCGTGCCTCTCGCGACGACGCCCCCGCAATCCGCCGGCACGGCGACGCCAGCGGGCTCTGCCTCGGCCCCTGCCATCGTGCTTCCCGCCGTCCCCAGCGTGCCCGCGGCCGCCGTCACCTTGCCGGCTGTCGAGGCCGCTCAGCCGGCACCCAGCGCGGGTCCGGCGGCCACCGCGTCGCCCTCCGCCCCGGCAGCCGTGCCGGCGACGCCGGTGGCACAGGTCAAGAAGAAGCGCGTCGCGCCACCGGCCCCGCCAAGGGAAACCGCATTGTCCTCCGATCCGGAACCGACGCTGACGCCGGAGACCTTCTTCGCGACCGCGAAGGCCTCGGAGCGCTACGCCGCGATCGCGGACGCCGGCGGCTGGCCTCAAATCCCAGGGCCCGTCGGACCGGGCGCATCTGGCAAGGCGGTGTCGACGTTGCGCCTCCGGCTGGCCATCGAGGGCGATCTCGGCAAGTCGGAGGGCGCCGACCCGGCGGATGTCACGGCGGGCATGTTCTCGGCCAAATGGGGCCCCGATCTCACGGCGGCCATAAAGCGCTTTCAGACGCGCCACGGGCTCAGGGATACCGGTGTGGTGTCGGGCGGAACCCTCAAGGCCCTCAACGTTGCGGCCCGGACGAGGTTTACCGAGCTCGCCTCGAGCGCCCAGCGCCTCGCGGGCCGCCAGATCAGCTTCGCCGACCGCTATGTCGTGGTGAACATCCCCTCGGCCTCGGTGGAGGCGGTCGCCGGCGGTCGCGTCGTGCATCGTTACGTCGCCGTGGTGGGGGACCCCGACCACGCTTCACCCGAGGTCGATGCCAAGGTCGTCGCCGTGAACCTCAACCCGACCTGGACGGTGCCGACCTCGATCATCAAGAACGAGATCATTCCCAAGATGCAGAAGGACCCGGGCTATCTCAGCCGGGCCAAGATCCGCATCCTCGACGGTGCCGGCAACACCGTCAACGCGTCCAGCATCGACTGGACCAGTCAGCACGCGACGAATTACATTCTCAGGCAGGATTCAGGTTCGTCCAACTCGCTCGGCAACATCCGCATCAACATGCCGAACAAGTTCGCGGTCTACATGCACGACACGCCCTCGAAGCGCTTCTTCGGCGGCGACTACCGGTTTCTGTCGCATGGCTGCGTGCGGGTTCAGGGCGTCTTCGACCTGGCGTCCTGGCTCCTCGAAGGGACCAGTGCGCCGGGCGGCGCCTGGGACAAGAGCGTCATCGAGAACCGGATAGCAGCCGGCGCCCACGAGGAAGTCAAGCTCGTCAAGCCGGTGCCGGTGGCCTGGGTCTACCTCACCGGTTGGGCCGACGCGGCGGGCGTGGTCCAGTTCCGCGACGACGTCTATGGCATCGATACGGTCGGCACCGGCGCGCAGGCCCAGGCCGACCCCGATCCGATCGCCACGATCGCCAAGACGCAGTAGAGGTCTACCGCCCGTCAAAGCCTTCGGCCGGTCTCCGGATCGAAGATCACCGCCTTGTCGAGATTGAAGGCGAAGGGCACCGTCTGCCCGGCCGTGATGACCGCGTCGGAGCGCATCCGCGCCGTGACGGCCTTGCCGCCGAGCTGCGTCACGACGAAGGTGTCCGACCCTGCGGGCTCCACTACGTCGACAAAGCTGTCGACGAATTCGATGGCGTGCGAATTGCGGTCCGCGCCATCGCGGTCCGTGATGGCTTCGGGCCTGATCCCGAGGATGAGGTCGCGTCCGGTGGGCAAAGGCCCGGCGGCGATCGTCGAAGGCGGCGAGAGCGTCACGTCGGAGCCCCGGCGCGCCAGTTTCAGAACGCGGCGGCCATTCTCCTCTGCGACCCTGGTCTCGATGAGGTTCATGGCCGGGGATCCCATGAAGTCCGCGACGAAGAGGTTGTTGGGCCGGTTGTAGATCTCGGCCGGCGTGCCGACCTGCTGCACCTCGCCATCCTTCAGCACGGCGATCTTGGTGGCCAGCGTCATGGCTTCGATCTGGTCATGCGTGACATAGACCACGGTGGTCCCCGTCGTGGCATGAAGCCGCTTGATCTCCGTGCGCATGTCGACGCGGAGCTTGGCGTCGAGGTTCGAGAGCGGCTCGTCGAACAGGAAGACGCGTGGGTTGCGGACCAGCGCCCGCCCCATGGCGACGCGCTGGCGTTGCCCACCCGAGAGCTGGGAAGGCTTGCGGTCGAGGAGATGGCCGATCTGCAACGTCTTGGAAACGGAAGCGATCGCGAGGTCCCGCTCCGGCTTCGGCACGCCGCGCATCTCCATGCCGAAGGCGATGTTCCCCGCCACCGTCATGTTGGGATAGAGCGCGTAGCTCTGGAACACCATGGCGATATCGCGCTTGGAGGGATGCAGCGCATTGATCTGCTGCCCATCGAGAAGAATCTCGCCATCGCTGATGGTTTCGAGCCCCGCGATGGTGTTGAGCAGGGTCGACTTGCCGCAACCGGAGGGACCGACCAGAACCAGGAAGCCGCCCTTGTCGAGATCGATGTCGACACCCTTGAGGATCTCGACGACGCCGAAGCGCTTCTTCAAGCCCCTGATTTCCAAGAACGCCATGCTGGTTTCAGCCCTTGACCGCGCCGGCCATGAGGCCGCGAACGAAGTAGCGGCCTGCAACGATATAGACGATGAGCGTCGGCAAGGCGGCGATCATCGCCGCAGCCATGTTGACATTATACTCGACGACGCCAGTCGAGGTGTTGACGACGTTGTTCAGGGCGACGGTCATCGGCATGACGTCGCCCGAGCCCGCATAGGCCGAGGCGAAGAGGAAATCGTTCCAGATGTTGGTGAACTGATAGATCACCGCGACCACGAAGATCGGCAGGGAGTTCGGGACAAGCACGCGCCAGAAGATCTGGAAGAAGCCTGCGCCATCCACCATCGCGGCACGAACGAGTTCGGTCGGAAAGGCCTCGTAGTAGTTGCGGAAGAACAGGGTCGTGAAGCCGAGCCCGTAGACCACGTGGACGAAGACCAGGTTTGCGGTCGGATTGCCGAAACCGAAGGTCAAGCCGAAGGCGTTCTCGAGCGACGTGCCGAAACGGTTGAAATTCCCGAGCACCGTCGCCATCGGCAGCAACACGGCCTGGAATGGGATGAAACAGGCGAAGAGCATCAATCCGAACACCAGGGTGTGGCCCCGGAAGCGCCACTTCGTCAGCACGTAGCCGTTCAGCGCCCCGAGTGCGGTGGAGATCAGGACCGCCGGAACCACCATCTTGATGGAGTTCCAGAAATAACCCTTGATGCCCGCGCAGGTGAGGCCGACGCAGGTCTCGCCCCAGGCCCGCGCCCAGGGCGCGAAGGTGGGGGATTTCGGCAGCGCCAGCATGTTGCCGTCCTGGATTTCCGGCATGGTCTTGAACGAGGTGATCACCATGACGAACAGCGGCACGAGGTAGATCAGGGCGAAGGCGCCGAGAAGGCCGTAGATCATGACCCTGGTGGCCAGGTCGGACGATGCACCCTCGCGCCGGGGAGCGGTGACCCCAACCCTCATAGCACGCGCTCCCTCAGTTCCGAGTAAAGATAAGGAACGATGATGGCGCTGATGGCGACGAGCATGATCACGGCGCTGGCCGACCCAACCGCCATCTCATTACGCTTGAACGTATATTCGTACATGAAATTGGAGGGGAGCCAGGCCGAGCCGCCCGGACCGCCGCTGGTCAACGCCACCACGAGATCGTAGGACTTGATCGCCATGTGGGCGAGCACGATGAAGGCCGAGAGGAACACCGGCCTCAGCATCGGGATGACGATGCGCCGGTA
>CAXSEU010000301.1:0-4962 GCA_964236485.1 uncultured Lichenihabitans sp.
TGTCCGCCCGCGAAGGCCTCGCGGGTGATGGCATAGATCTCCTCGATCTGCTTGTCCGTCATCGAGAAGCAGCCGGCCGACGAGCAGATGCCGTGCACCATGATGGAGCCGCCGGTGTGGCCCCAGGCACGGTCATAGGCGTTCGGATAGCCGACGTTGAACGAGAGGTAGTAGGCCGAGTTCGGGTTCATGGAGCCGGGTGTGACGGTATAGAACCCCTCCGGGACCTGGCGGTCGCCTTCGCGCACCTTGGGGCCGAGCTGCCCGGACCAGCGGCACATCGGAAAGGTCTTCACGTAGGTATAGCGCCCGTCGGGCTTCTGTTTCCACACTTCGAGCTCCGCCTCCTTCTTGAAGGCGCGGATCAGCACCGGGGCATTCTTGCTCGTGCCCTTGGCATTCATGAGGTTGACCGTGTCATCCGGTATCGGCGCATAGGCCCGATAACCACTGGCGTCGTTCACGCCCTCGTTGCAGCCCGCCAGGAGAGCGGCGCCACACACGAGAACGGCCAACCGAGAGACAACCCCATACGCACGTCTTGTCGGCATCTCGCTCGATCCACTGCTGGCGCCGGCATTTGCCGCAAGGGCGGCCAACCTCCGGCTTGACCGACAGCTTCCGTCGGGTATGAAGCGGCTGTCTGCCGCCTCGAGGCTGTCGCCACCAAACACGTTACGGCTTCTAACCTTAAGCCGAGGTTACCGCAACCCGTGCGGCATCGAGCCGAAAAGTTCCACCGCGCAGCCGGGAAATTTTGGCCGCCGAGGCAGGGCCCGTCGTCATCGACGGCCGATGGCAAGGAACTTGTCGGCGCGGCTCTTCCGTATCTCTTCGCGTGAAAGCCCCTCCAAGCTGGCGAGGGCCTGTTCGATGGCGTCGCCCGTCGCATGGATCGCCGCATCCGGGTCGCGGTGGGCGCCGCCGGCCGGTTCGGCCACGACGGTATCGACGATGCCGAACCGCGAGAGATCCTGCGCCGTGATCTTCATGCTGGTCGCCGCGTCCTGGGCGCGCCCGGCGTCATGCCAAAGAATCGAGGCGGCACCCTCGGGCGAGATGACCGTGTAGATCGCGTGTTCGAGCATGATGACCCGGTTGGCGGCCGCGATCGCAATGGCGCCGCCCGATCCGCCTTCGCCGATGATGACGGCGACGTTGGGACTGCCGAGTTCGAGACAGGCCTGGGTCGAGCGCGCGATGGCTTCCGCCTGTCCCCGCTCCTCCGCCTCGATACCGGGAAACGCGCCGGCCGTGTCGACGAGCGAGACGACCGGCAGGTTGAAGCGGTCGGCGAGTTCCATGAGGCGCGCGGCCTTGCGGTAGCCTTCCGGGCGCGCCATGCCGAAGTTGTGCTTGATGCGGCTCTCCGTCTCGGAGCCCTTTTCCTGGCCGATCAGGCAAATGGCACGGCCGCGGAACCGCCCGAGGCCGCCGACCATAGCCTCGTCTTCGCCAAACACCCGGTCGCCCGCTAGGGGGCTGAAATCCGACAACAGATACCGGACGAAATCCGAGAGGTGCGGCCGTTGCGGATGGCGTGCGACCTGGGTCTTTTGCCAGGGCGTCAGGTTCACGTAGAGTTCCCCTAGGGCCCTCGAAGCCTTGACCTCGAGCCGCGTCAACTCCTCGCCGATCTGGATCGCCTCGTCACCCTTCGAGACGGTGCGCAACTCCTCGATCTTGGCTTCGATTTCAGCGACCGGCTTTTCGAAGTCGAGGTAGGAGCGCATGAAACCCGAGCGTTAAACTGGCAGCTGTAATCCCCAAGGCCACCCGGCTGCTCGGCCTTCGTCCTTGAGGCGCGGAAACTGACGAGTGAGGTCCAGGAAGTCAAGGAACCCCGCCCTGAAGCGGGCCCAAACCGCACGGATGACCTGGTCGGCGGCCCCCCTTGCCCGGCGCGCCGTCCAGTCTCGGCAGCGACGAGCGCGCCTCAGTACGTCGTCACGCGCCGGGTCGTCGGCGCGACGGGTTGCACCGCCCTGGTTCCCATGTAGTGCGAGCTGGCCCGGCCGGCCACGCATCCTGCGGCGGCGCCCGCCAGCCCATGGCCCGCTAAGTGACCCGCTATCCCGCCGATGATGGCGCCCTTGATGCAGCCTTTGGCTTGGGCTCCCGCGGAGCCGACCACCAGAGAAGAGACGCAAAACGCCACGAGAGTTAGTCCACGCATGTCCAGCTTTCCTTTCATCGCCCGGTCTGTAACGCGCTTGCACGGCCGAAGGTGGCACGATTTCTTGGCCCCGTTGCCGGCTTGATCGATCCCCCGGCAGCCGATCCGGAATGCCGCGGCCGGCCGGGATCAGGCTTGACGCCGGGCGAACTCCGTGAAAAGTTTTACAAGACAAGAATAATTCTACAGGCAGGTCACGCGATTGCTGAAGCCCGGGAGCCCATTGTCGCTCGACGACGACGCCAGTCTCGCGGCCCGCGCGGCCTGGCTGCATTTCATCGGCGGCATGACGCAGGGTGAGGTGGCGGCGCGTATGCGGATTCCCAGCGTCAAGGCGCATCGTCTCATCACGCGCGCGAGCCGCGAAGGCATGATCCGGGTCTTCGTCGACGGCGACGTCGCGGACTGCGTCAGACTCGAGCAACGCCTCTGCAAGTTGTACGGGCTGGCGTTCTGCCAGGTGGCGCCGGAGATCGAGGACGCTCCGCTGCCGTTGCGCACGCTCGGCGTCCTTGGTGCCCGTTTCCTGCGCATGGCTTGCGAGAGCGGCGAGGACGCGGTCATCGGCCTTGGCCATGGCCGCACGCTGGCCTCCTGCGTCGAACACCTGCCGCGCGGCAAGGCGGAGAACGTTCGTTTCGTTTCCCTCCTCGGCGGTTTCACGCGGCGCTTCTCCGCTCACCCGTTCGATGTCATCAGCCGCATCGCGGAGCGCACCGGGGTCGAGGCCTTCGTGCTGCCGGTCCCGTTCTGCTTGAACTCGGCCGAGGATCGCGCCCTGATCATGGCGCAGAAGGGCGTCGGTGCCGTGTTCGACCTCGCCCGAAGTGCCACCTTGCGGTTCATCGGGATCGGCACGGCCGACGGCGGCGACGCGTCGCTCGCCTCGTCCGGAATGATCGAGCCAGACGAGTTCAGCGAGATCGGACGCGCGGGAGGCTGCGGCGAAGTGCTGGGCCACTTCTTCGACACGCGCGGGCGGAGGGTCGAAACCGAATTGACCGCCCGGCTGGCGTCCCTGTCCTACGAAGACCTGAAATTCGGCAAGCTGGTGGCGGTGGCGGGCGGCATCAAGAAGCCGGCGGCCATCAGGGCGGTGCTGCAGAGCGGTTTGCTCCATGGGCTGCTGACCGACGAGCGAACCGCGCAGGCGCTGGCGGGACCCCATTCCGGCCCCTGAGGCCGGCAACAACAAAAAAGTCAGCCAATCACCATCGGAGGAACAGATGTACGACAAGGAACAGGATCTCTTCGCCGCCTATGCGGCCAGACGCATGAGCCGTCGCGAACTCATGAGCCGGACCGCCAAGCTCGGAATTTCGGCGGCAGCCGCCCATTCGCTGATGGGCCTCGCCTCGACCCGGGCCATGGCAGCCGACTTCGACTGGAAGGCCAACAAGGGCAAGACCGTCAGGCTCCTGCTCAACAAGCATCCCTATGCCGATGCCATGATCGCCGATATCGAATCGTTCAAGTCGCTGACCGGCATGAACGTCACCTACGACGTCTTCCCGGAGGACGTCTATTTCGACAAGGTCGTGGCGGCGCTGTCGTCGAAATCCGACCAGTACGACGCATTCATGACGGGAGCCTATCAGACCTGGACCTACGGGCCGGCGGGCTGGATCGAGGATCTGGGTCCCTACCTCAAGAGCGCCGACAAGACGAACCCCAAGTACGACTGGGACGATGTGCTGCCCGGCCTGCGGGCGTCGACTGCCTGGAACGGGGTGGCGGGTGCCGAACTCGGGTCGGCGGACGCCAAGCAATGGTGCATTCCGTGGGGCTATGAACTCAACAGCATCACCTACAACAAGAGGAAGTTCGAGCAGATGAAGCTCGAGCCGCCGAAGAACATGGCGGACCTGATGGAGACGGCGGCCAAGTTCCAGAAGGACGCCGGCGGAGCCTACGGCATCGGCGTGCGCGGCTCACGCTCCTGGGCGACCATCCACCCCGGCTTCCTCTCGGCCTACACGAACTTCGGGCAGAGGGACTTCACGGTGACCGACGGCAAGCTGAAGGCCGCGATGAACACCAAGGAGTCGAAGGCCTTCCACGCCGATTGGGTCAAGATGATCCAGGAATCCGGTCCGAAGAACTGGTCGACCTACACCTGGTATCAGGTCGGCACCGACCTCGGCGCGGGCGCCTCCGGCATGATCTACGACGCCGACATCCTCGGCTATTTCATGAACGGCGGCGACAACAAGGAAGCCGGCAACCTCGGTTTCCATGCCTTCGCGCCGAACCCGGCCGCCAAGGCGCCGACCCCCAACGTCTGGATCTGGTCGCTGGCGATGTCGAGCTTCTCCAAACAGAAGGACGCCGCCTGGACCTTCATGCAATGGGCCTCCTCGGTCGAGCACGACCTCTTCGGCGCCCGCAAGATGGATTTCGTCAACCCGGTGCGGAAATCGGTCGTCGCCGACGGTGAATGGCGTGCCAAGATCAACAAGAGCTACCCCGGCTACATCGACCAGCTCGACGCCTCGGCTCCCGGCGCCAAAATCTACTTCACGCCGCAGCCGCTGTTCTCCGACCTCACGACGGAATGGGCCTCCACCCTGCAGCAGATGGTTGCGAAGGAGATCCCGGTCAGCGAAGGCCTCGACAAGCTCGCGGCCTCGACCGACCAGCAGCTCAAGGACGCCGGGCTGGGCTAGCCCGGCCCCGCTTCCCTTACCCGGGAAGGCGGCCAACCCCGCCGCTCCTCCCTTCTTCCGGTCCCCGGGGGAAGGGCGCATGCTTCTTGAGTTGCGGACCACGCTTCGATGGCCATCACC
>CAXSEU010000302.1:0-4960 GCA_964236485.1 uncultured Lichenihabitans sp.
CCGCCGTGCGAATGGCCGTCCGTCGCGGAGAAACTCGGCGTCGACGGCGCCGACAGGCGCAAGCCCGGCAACCGGCTGGCGCTGGCGGCCGCGGCCGCGGCTGAGGTTCGCTGCGAAGCTTACGCGGATGTCTTCCTCACCGCAGGGCAACCCCGCGACGACAGATACCTGATGAAAGCTTTCCGGATCACCGAGCCGAACCTTTGCCGCAGGCTGGACGATGAGCGCGACCGCATCGCCGCCCTGATGCCGCGCCTCAAGGCCGCCCGCATGGTGGAGCGGACCGCCGCCCTGATCGGGCTCGCGTCGGCCATTCTGGGCCACTACGACGCCCTGAAGCGGCAGCGTGGCCTGCTCGACTTCGATGACCTGATCGAGCGAACCCGCACCCTGCTGAAGCGATCCCGGGCCGCCTGGGTGCTCTACAAACTCGACAGCGGCATCGACCACATCCTGGTCGACGAGGCGCAGGATACCTCGCCGGGCCAATGGGAGATCCTGCGCGCCATCAGCGAGGACTTCTTCTCCGGCCACGGGCGCACGCAGACGCTCAGAACGTTCTTCGCCGTGGGCGACGAGAAGCAGTCGATCTATTCGTTCCAGGGTGCGCGGCCGGATATGTTCGCGCGGATGAAGGAGCATTTCTCGAAAGGCGCTCGAGACGCGGAGCGCCGGTTCGAGGATGTTCCGCTGCTGCTGTCGTTTCGATCCGCCAGAGCCATTCTGGACGCGGTCGATCGCGTCTTCGCCCGCCCCGCCAACGCCGCCGGATTGACGGAAAGCGGCGACAAGCCGCCTCCGCACGAGGCCTTGAAGCGTGTGCCCGGCCTCGTCGAGATCTGGCCGCCGGTCACCGACGTTCCGGTCGAGGAGCCGCGCGACTGGCGGCTGCCTGTCGATTTCGTCGATCCCAACGAGCCGCCTGTCGTGCTGGCGCGGCGCATCGCCGAGGCCATCGCGCGCTGGACCTCGGCCGAATTCGCCGAGACTGTCGAGGACAATCGAACGCGGCGACGCCGGCGCATGCGTCCGGGTGACATCATGATCCTGGTGCGAGCCCGCAGCGCCTTTTTCGAAGCCATGATCCGCGCCTTGAAGGAGCGGCACGTCCCGGTGGCGGGGGCCGATCGCCTGGCGCTCACCGAACATATCGCCGTCATGGACCTGATGGCGGCGGGGCGTTCCGCGCTCAGCCCCGGCGACGATTTCACCCTGGCCTGCGTCCTGAAGTCGCCGCTGATCGGGCTCGACGACAACGACCTCATCCGGCTTGCTCCGCGTCGCGCCGGGTCGTTGATCCGCGCGCTGGAGCAGTCGCCGTCCGAAGCCCACAGGGCGGCCCTGCGCAAGCTGAGGCTCTGGCAGGGGCGAGCGCAAAGTCTGACGCCCTTCGGGTTCTACACGCAATTGCTCTCGGCCGGTCGCGGTCGCCACGACCTCCTGGCACGGCTCGGCCCCGAGGCTAGCGACGCCGTCGATGAATTCCTCGCCTTGGCGCTGGCGCACGAGCGGGATGGTGCCCCCTCGCTCCTGGCTTTTCTCGCCCGCCTGGAAGGCGCCGACCTCTCCGTCAAGCGCGACATGGACGCCGCCGGCGATGCCGTGAGGGTGATGACCGTCCACGCCGCCAAGGGTCTCGAGGCCAAGGTGGTGATCCTGCCCGACACCTGCGCGGTGCCGACCGGCCGGCACGATCCGAAGCTGTTCAGGATCGGCGAGACCCATCCCGACGAAGGGGCGCTGTTGTGGTCACCCAAGGCCGATGCCGACGCGGGACCCGTGGCGGACGCGAGGGCAACGGCGCGCCAAAGGGCCGTCGAGGAACATAACCGGCTGCTTTACGTGGCGATGACCCGCGCCGAGGAACGGCTCTACATCGCGGCCTTCTGCGGCGAAAAGGGGCCGCCCGCCGGCTCCTGGTACGAGATGATCTCGGCTGCCGACCTCGGTCTCCAGCCGGTTCCGGCTTTCTGGAACGCCGACGTGTCGGTCGGGCGACTGGCCGATCCGCACGATGCCGATGGTTGCGCAGGAGGCCCAGCATCGCCCGCATCGCGGCCTGACACGCCTCCCCTGCCGGCCTGGCTGACCCGCGCGGCGCCGGCCGAGGAGGAACTGGCGGAACCTCCGGTCCGCCCATCCAATCCCCTCGGGGCAGCCGATCAGTTCGCGCCCGTAGCCTGGAACTTTCGCGACCGCCACCCGAGCAGCCGGCGCGCGGCCCTGGCGGCCGGTCGACTGATGCACAAGCTTCTTCAGCATCTCCCCGAGGTCGAGCCGGCTCGGCGCCGGGAAGCGGCGTCGCGCTTCCTCGATGCTCCGGGCGGCGGCGTCGAGCCCGAGCAACGGATCGCGCTGATCAATCAGGCCATGGAGGTGATCGAGGATCCGCGCTTGGCCCCGATCTTCGGTCCCGGCTCGCGAGCGGAAGTCGCGGTCGCAGCGAGCGTCCTGCTCGCGCCCGGCCGCTCGATCGAGGTCACCGGACAGATCGACCGCATCGGCGTGTCGCCTGAGGCGGTGCATATCGCCGACTACAAGACCGGGCGGCCAGCGGACGAGATCCTCGGGCAGCACCTGATCCAGTTGGCGCTGTATCGGGCCGCCGTAGCACCGCTCTACCCTGACCGGCCGATCCGCTGCCATCTCGTCTGGACGGCGGGACCCCGCGCCATCGAGATCGACCCGGGCGCGCTCGACGACGCCCTGGCGATGCTCGCCGCCGAGCGCGCGAACGAAGCGGCAGGGCTCAGAGAATGAAGCGCGACAGGTCGGCGTTCCTGGCGAGGTCTCCGACGTTCTTGCGGACGAAGCCCTGATCGATCCTCACTGTCTCGCCGGAACGATCCGGCGCGGTGAAACTCACCTCGTCGAGCACCCGTTCCATCACGGTCTGCAGCCGTCGCGCCCCGATGTCCTCGACCGAAGAATTGACCTGGACCGCGACCTTGGCCAATTCGTCGATGGCATCCGGTTCGAACACGAGGTCGAGACCTTCGGTTTTCAACAGCGCCACATATTGCTTGACGATGGAGGCATCGGTCTCGGTGAGGATTCGGCGAAAATCGTCTTCCGTCAGCGGGTTGAGCTCCACCCGGATCGGCAACCGGCCCTGCAGTTCCGGCAGGAGGTCGGAGGGTTTCGAAACGTGGAAAGCGCCTGACGCGATGAAGAGGACGTGATCGGTCTTCACGGGACCATGCTTGGTCGGCACGGTGGTGCCTTCGATCAGCGGCAGCAAATCTCGCTGCACACCTTCGCGGGAAATTTCACCGCCGCCCCCCCGCCCCTCCCGCGCACAGATCTTGTCGATTTCGTCGAGGAAGACGATACCGTTGTTCTCGACTTCGTGGATCGCCTGCTGCACCACCTGCTCGTGGTCCATGAGCTTTTCGCTCTCCTCGTGGAGCAGAGGCGCATGAGCATCCGCCACGCTTAGCCGGCGCGTCTTGGTGCGGCCGCCCATGGCCTTGCCGAAGATGTCGCCGATCGAGATCGCCCCGATCGAGGCGCCCGGCATGTTGGGCAATTCCATCATGGGCATGGAAGGACCGGATTGGGCGACCTCGATCTCGATCTCCTTCTCATCGAGTTCACCCGCCCGCAGCTTGCGACGGAAGCTGTCCCGCGTCGCCACGGAGGAATTCGCGCCAACGAGCGCATCAAGGATGCGTTCCTCGGCCGCCATCTGGGCTTTCGCGTGAACGTCCTTGCGCTTGGCTTCCTTGACGAGGCCGATGCCGATCTCGACGAGATCGCGGACGATCTGCTCGACGTCGCGGCCGACATAGCCGACCTCGGTGAACTTGGTCGCCTCCACCTTGAGGAAGGGTGCATTGGCCAGCTTCGCCAGCCGCCGCGAGATTTCCGTCTTGCCGCAGCCCGTCGGTCCGATCATCAGGATGTTCTTGGGTAGGACCTCCTCACGCATCTGGCCCGTGAGCTGGAGCCGCCGCCACCGATTGCGCAACGCGATGGCGACCGCCCGCTTCGCGGCGTTCTGCCCGATGATGTTGCGATCGAGCTCGGAAACGATCTCGCGCGGGGAAAAATCCGTCATCCTGCTTGCCCCAAGATCGCACTCCGGTCCGTCGGCGCGGACGAGTCGCCGATCGTTTCGATGACGAGATTGTTGTTGGTGTAGACGCAGATGTCGGCCGCGATCGCCATGCCCTTGCGCACGATGGCCTCGGGCGCGAGATCCATGTCGAGGAGGGCGCGGGCCGCCGCGAGAGCGTAGTTGCCTCCAGAGCCGATCGCCATGGCGCATCCGTGCTCGGTCGCTTCCGGCTCGAGCACGTCTCCGGTGCCGCTCAACACCAGCGACGTGGTCTTGTCTGCCACCAGCATCATGGCTTCCAATCGACGCAGGTAACGGTCGGTCCGCCAGTCCTTGGCGAGCTCGACGCAGGACCGCATCAATTGCCCGGGGAACTGGTCGAGCTTCGATTCAAGCCTCTCGAACAGGGTGAATGCGTCGGCCGTGGCCCCGGCGAACCCCGCGATGACGTTGCCCTTGGACAGCCGCCTGACCTTGCGCGCCGTGGACTTGATGACGGTCTGGCCGAAACTCACCTGCCCGTCGCCGCCGATCACGGTCAGCCCCGCCTTCTTGACCAGCAGGATCGTGGTTGCATGAAAGGGGGAGGCAGGACCCTCGCCATTGTGCATGAAGAACTCCAGGGAGCGCGGGCACGCCCTCTCCGGGAAGTATGGAGAAGGACCCCGGCTTGCAAGGGCAGCCTCTATCCGGCTGCCGCCGGGAGGGCTATTCGTCTTGCATCGGCGTGATTTGGCGATGATCCTTTCGGATGTCGCCGTATCGAGAGTTAGCTCCACCATGAACAGCCCCATGCGCTTTCGCGTAGGCACCGCCTGCCTGCTTTGCGCCGCCACCTATGTTGCCGCGGGAACGGCCGGCGCGGGCGCTAATCCGGAAAAGCCTTCACCGCCCCAGGCA
>CAXSEU010000303.1:0-3397 GCA_964236485.1 uncultured Lichenihabitans sp.
GGACGGCTGCATTGTGGACACGCACTTCATCAAGCGCGGTCGGTTCAGCCGGCTCCGCGAAGCCTTCCAGCGCGATCGCGGCGTCGCGCGACAGGCGCTGGTCCTGGCCGGGTGGATGCCGCAGACCGTCCACCGCGATTTCCCGACTCCCGTCAGGCTCGAAACTGACCTGCACGCTGGCGGCTCGAAGCTCGGACTGTCCAAGCTCGACCGCTTTCTGCAGTCGATCGAGTTCAGTCAGGTTCGCCGCCGTGACGCGGATGGCCGCCGCGATGGCCAGAGCTTCACGCTGGCCCTTCGCGACGATTTCCGCCTCCTGGAGCAGAGCCTCGAGGCGCGTCAAGACCTCGACGCGATCCTGGCGAACCCTTGCGTCCTCGGCGCCCCTGAGCGCAGCTTCGGTGGCGAGGCGTCGAGCGTGCCCCCCGTCGCGCTGCCGTTCGGCGGCTTCGGCGATGGAGTGCCGCCGCGCCAAGATCGTCCGGGCTTCGTCGAGCGATTGCGTGGTTCTGGCGAGTTCCGTCGCCGCCTTCTCCACCTTGCCGATCATCTCCGCACGCCGACGCCGATCTTCGACAGCCAGCATGTGATCCTTTTGGCAAGCTGCCAGGCGCCGACCTGCCTCGGTCAGGGTACGCTCGAGACCTTCCGCCCGTGTCAGGTCTTCCCGAGAGACCGTGACGGAACGCTGCGCCTTCGCGAGGCGCTCATCCCGCGCGTGGCGGGCCAGCGCCTCCTGGCGGCTCGCGAGGGCCGCCACCTTGTCGTCATGCTGGCGCAGGCTGTCGAGCAGGGCGGCGCGACGCGCCTCGGCGGCCACCAAGGCGTCGCCGAGCTGCTTGTAAGAACCGCGCGCCTTATCGTTCTTGCCCCAGAAGCGCTCCCGGCGTTCGCCCGCGGCGGCGAGGAGCGCGCGACCACGCTCCCCGCCGACCAGTTGACCGACTTCGCCTTCAAGCGCCGAGGCCAGGGTTTCCTTGCCGCCGCCCACGCCAAGCGAGTGGTGGGACCGCCCCTGGTCGACCCAAAGCAGCCCATAGAGCCCCTGATGCTCGCTGCTCTTGGACTCGCCGCGCGCCGGCGGCGAGAAACCGAACAGCTCCGACAGCTTGTCCTCCACACCCTCGCCGGTGATCCTCGTCGGCCCGGTGAGTTCGGCTTCGGGACGTTGGTTGAAGGCCTTGTGCAGGCGCCACCGCTTTCCTTTCAGGTCGAACTCGATGGTGACCTCCGGACGCACGCTCTGCCCGTAGGGCAGCATCCGCTCGACCGCGACCCCGGTCACCCGATGGCGTTCGAAGAGGACCGCGCGCAACGCAGACAGCACGGTCGACTTGCCGGCTTCGTTGTCGCCGACGATCACCGTCAGCCCGTCGCCGATATTCTCGATCACAGCGTGGTCGAGTTTCTTGAAGTTTCGGATTTCGATACGCCGAAGCTGCATGGATCAGCGCTGGCTGGCGTGGTCGAGGTAGATGAGCCGCAAGGCCAGGCCGGCTGCCTCCCGCTCGGGGTTTCTCGGGTCGTCGGCCTTGGCCTTGAGGCGTTCGATGGCGAGGCGCACGAAGCCGGCGGCATCGACCGATTCGAGATCGTCGCGGTCGGGCTCGTCCCGCAGGTCCGCGTCGTCGAGGTCGAGATGGTGGAAGCGGGCCTGCCATCGATCGATCTCGCGCCTCAGTCTCTGCCGCTCCGCAAGGCCGATGATGCCGGACAGGCTCAACGACACCACGGCCCGCGCCGCTTCGGACTCGAGGTCGATCAGAGCCTGAAAGGCCCGATCGGCGGTCCCGTCGATCAGTTCCACCTCGGCTTGGATCCAGCGAAAATGACCGGTTGCCACGGTTTCCACGCGTTCGGCGGCGCCTGGCCCTTCGACGCTCACGACATGAACGAAGCCACTGAGGTTGTGTCTGTGGCGATCGCTCTCGTGTGTGCCCGAGTACCAGGTGCGTGGGGCGAAGTTCCCCCAGCCATGCCAATCACCAAGCGCCAGGTAGTCGAGACCTGCGGTTCCGGCCCGATTGGGCGGGATGGCGTTCGTAGCCTCGGCCTTCGCCGGAAGCCGGCCCGCCAGACTGCCGTGGGCAAGCCCGATCCGGACCGCGCCCTCAGGGGTGGCGGCCGCGTCGAACCATTCCGTCTGATCAATGGCTTCCCGATGCCGGCGCAGCGGGGCCGGCAGGATCGCGGCGCGCCCGTCCCATCCGAGAAGCGCCACCGGCTGATCCGCGATCTGCACATCCGCGGGCAGGCCCATGCCGCGCATCCGCGTCCAAACGCTGTGGGCGAGGGCGGCGTCGTGATTGCCGGGCAAGAAAACCCACGGGCCCTCGAAAGGCTTCAGGGACTCGATCGTTCGAAAGATCGTCCGGTCATGAACATGGTTGCTGTCGAAGGCATCGCCGGCGACCAGAACCGCGTCGACCTCGTACTGCCGCGCCAGCTCGGCGATCTTGCCTACGGTGGCGATGCGCTGACTGCGCAAGGCGCTGCCAGCGTCGCCCGGCACGTTGCCGAACGGCTTGCCGATCTGCCAATCCGCCGTGTGGAGAAAGCGGAACCCCAACGTCAATCCCGGTCTGCGGTCGAACGCCCCTAAGACCTGCGATCATAGCCTCTTGGCGTACAAAGACACTGCGCGCCTGAGCATCGGGACATTCTTTGCACAGCTTTACCGCCGCGGGTGCCCGGCCCTCACGCCGCCAGCAGCCTCTGCACCTCGCCGACGAGATCCTTGAGGTGGAAGGGCTTCGACAGGATCTTGGCGTCGCGCGGGGCGTTGTTGTCGGGGTTGAGCGCAACCGCCGCGAAGCCGGTGATGAACATGACCTTGATGTCCGGGTCGAGCTCGGTGGCCCGACGCGCGAGCTCGATGCCATCCATCTCCGGCATGACGATGTCGGTCAGCAGCAGCTCGAAGGGTTCCTCGCGCAGACGATGATAGGCCGCGAGCCCGTTGTCGAATGAGGTCACCGTGAACCCCGCGTTCTGCAGCGCCTTGACGAGGAAACGACGCATGTCGTTGTCGTCTTCGGCCAGCAGGATCTTGGTTGGCGTGTCGGGGCCTGAGTCCATCATTCCTTCCTGGGATAGGTCGGCCCCTCGGGCGTGCATTAACCATAAGCGCCATCGGGGTTAAAGGAGAATGAATTCGGCATAGCATTTCTTCGTTCCGCCGGGAGGGCCGGCGCGGTCTCGCCCATCGGTATCGTCGGAGATGATGAACGCCCTCCGGGCGCGTGCGGATGGCGCATCCGCCGATGGACAGCCGACTCGGCGGTAGGCACAGTGCCGCCAGCGAAGGATGACGGCCGGATGACGGGACGTGGTGCCAGAACGACCATCGGGGTGGATGCCGAGAGGGGCGAGGGACCCTCGCCGAGGTCTCCCTATG
>CAXSEU010000303.1:3407-4958 GCA_964236485.1 uncultured Lichenihabitans sp.
TCGGCGCGCCCCTCGGCGACCTTCAGCTCACCCAGGCAGCGCTGGCCGACATGGACCCGCCCATCCAGGTGATCGAGCCGGAACGAATCATTTCCGGCCTCGTGCTGAGTTCGCCTCATTCCGGGTCCCTCTACCCGAGGGCCTTTCTGGAGAGCGCCCGGCTCGATGCCGCGGCGCTGCGGCGGTCCGAAGACGCTTTCGTGGACGATCTTTTCTTGCCCGCGGTGGCGCTTGGGCTGCCGCTCCTGCGGGCGCGCTTCCCTCGCGCTTACCTCGATGCCAACCGGGAGCCTTACGAACTCGACCCGCGCATGTTCGAAGGCCGGCTTCCCGCCTACGCCAATACGCGCTCGATACGGGTCGCCGGCGGGCTCGGCACCATCGCCCGCATCGTCGGGGACGCTCAGGAAATCTATGCGCGCCGCCTGTCGGTGGAGGAGGCGCTCGCCCGCATCGAAGCGCTGCACACGCCCTATCACGACGCGCTGCGGCAGTTGACCGGGCGGGCGATCGCCCGGTTCGGGCAGACACTGCTGATCGACTGCCATTCGATGCCTTCGGCCTCGACCACGCAGCACCCCGCGACGCGGGACGAGGGTTTGAAGGCCGATTTCGTCGTCGGCGACCGCTACGGCACCAGTTGCGCGACGGTCTTCACGGAAGCCGCCGAAAGCCACCTCCGCAAGGCGGGCTTTACGGTGGAGCGCAACCGGCCCTATGCGGGCGGTTACATCACCGAACATTACGGTGCGCCGAGGCTGCACCGGCACGCCCTGCAGATCGAGGTCAACCGTGCGCTGTACATGAACGAGCGGAGTTTCGAGCGCACCGCGTCGTTCGAGGCCGTCAGTCGCACTGTGACCGGAGCAGTCAAGGTCCTGGCCGATGTGGCCGCGGCGGGCCTCGGGGGCTCGCGGCTCGCGGCCGAGTGACGGCGGACCGTGCCCCAAGAAAGAGGCCGCCTGCGTTGCCACAAGCGGCCCAAGTCTAGGGAGGAAACGCCCAAGACGGGCATACGGCAACGAATTGCCGCAACGCAATAATGTCAGGTGCGTTGCACAAAATCAAGCCCTTCATGGACATCGTTCCGGCAAGCCGCTTTCTGCCGCAGGCGAGCCCCGCCTAGGGCCGCACTGGCGGCGTGCGGGAAGCCCATGTAGAGAACCCGCAAGAGACCGCTTGAGGTCGTCCTGCCGACGACATCCGAGCCTGGGAGACGTCATGACAGCGGTGGATTTCGAGAGTTTCGTGGCCGAGTTGGCAAACCTCGCCGGCGAGGCGATCATGCCCTTCTTCCGCACCGCCATGGTGGCCAGGGACAAAGGCCTCGGCGGGGCCTTCGATCCAGTCACTGAGGCCGACCGCGCTGCCGAGTCCGTCATGCGGCGCACGATACTCAACACCTTTCCGGCGCACGGGGTGGTCGGGGAGGAATTCGACGACCATCAGCCGGACGCGGAATACGTCTGGGTGCTCGATCCCATCGACGGCACCAAGAGCTTCATCTCAGGCTTCCCCACCTGGGGCACTCTGGTGGCGCTGGAGCATAAC
>CAXSEU010000304.1:0-4933 GCA_964236485.1 uncultured Lichenihabitans sp.
GGTCGAGCCCGGCCGCAGCGGCGGCACACGCACCTGCTGGCCGGGCTCGACCCGCGTCGACGTCTTGGCACGTGCTCCGTCGACACGCACCTGCCCGGTGCGAACCATCTTGTTCAAGTGGGAGAGGGTCAGGTCCGGGTGGCGGCGCTTGAACCATCGGTCGAGCCGCATTCCGGCTTCCTCGGCGGAGACGGTTTCCATCTCGACGCTCATCGGCGGGTTCCGCCCTCGCTCCGGCGAACCGTTCTCACCACGGGCACAGTCTTTCGCATGTCCCCGACGCCCGGAGACGTCGCTCCCGCGCCAACCATGGAGTCAGCCGCCGCTCTTGTCGCCGCCCGCCGTCGCGGCCGGCTTGTCGTCCGGCAGGCCTTCGGCGATCTTCTTCTCGATCTTGGGGCGGTCCTCCGGATCGGGATTCATGTCGCGCGCGTGGTTCCACTGGAACTTGGCCTCGAGCTTGCGCCCGATCCGCCAGTAGGCGTCGCCCAGATGATCGTTGATGGTGGGGTCGGAGGGCTTCAACTCGATGGCGCGTTCGAGTTCCTTCACGGCCTCGTCGTATTCCCCGAGCTTGTAGTGGGCCCAGCCGAGGCTATCCACGACATAACCATCTTCCGGGCGCAGCGCCACGGCCTGGCGCAGCATCTTGAACGCCTCGTCGAGGTGCTCGCCCCGGTCGACCCATGAATAGCCGAGATAGTTCAGCACAAGGGGCTGGTCGGGGTAGAGCTCGAGCGCATGCTTGAAATCGGCCTCCGCATTGGCCCATTGCTTGTCACGCTCGTAGCTGATCCCCCGGTAGTAGAGCAGCCCCCAGGCGGACTTGTCACCCTGCGGCAAGGCCGCCAGGGCCGTGGTGTAGGTCTGGATGGCTTCGCCGTATTTCTTCTGTTCACGCTGGATGTTGCCGAGCGTCGTCAGCGCCTCGACATCCTGCGGATGGGCCGCGACGATGCCCGTCAGGAACTTGACGGCCTCGTCCGGTCGCCCGAGCAGATCCAGCGTCAGGCCGGTCTGGATATTGGCATTGTTCCGCAACGGGCTGCCCTCGGGCACCTGCCCATAGACGTCGATGGCCTGCTCGTTCTGCTTGAGACGCCCGTAGATGTCGGCCAGCGTCACGACGGCCAGGCTGTTCTGCGGCTGCAGGTAGAGCGACAGACGAAGATAGATCATCGCCGCGAGTTCGTCGCCCTGCCGCCCGCCGGCGGCCCCGAGGCCATAGAGAACTTCGGCGGCGCCCTCCTGGGCCGAGCGGATCAGCGGCTTCAGGGGCCTGCCGCTCTTGAGCTCGACCAGGGTATTGTCGATGAGGGGGTGATGCGGGATGACGCCCTGAAACGCCGTCAGGGCACGCTCGGCTTCGGCGCTCGCGCCATGGCGCGATTCGAACCGCGCATAGGCGTCCACCAGACGGAGGATCGTCTTGTCGGTGCCATAGGCGGTCTTGAAGCGCTTCGTCGCCTCCGGAAGATCGTTGGCGAGATCGGCGATCAACGCCGCGTGATAATCTCGGAACACCCCGAAGCCGCCGTCCCTCAGGGAATCGATCGTCGCAAGAGCCCGCTTCGCTTCCCCCTGCCCGGCATAGCACCAGGCCGTCAGCAAGGTCGCCGTCACGTCATGCTGGCGCCCGGCACCCCCGCTCATGAACTCGCGGCGGGCCGCGACCCAGTGACCGTCGCGCATCTGGCCGACACCGAGCACGAGATGAGCCAGACCGTTCTTCGGATCGAGGGCCACCAGCCGCCGCGCCAGATCGATCGCCTGATCGACGTCGCCGTTCGAGAGAGAGGCGACGAATGTCCGCTCGATGAGTTCGGGATTGCGCGGGTCGGCCCGCAGGCTCTCACGGAAGAAGGTCGCCGCGGCCGTGGTGTCGCGGTCGGCACCGGCGACGAGCGCCGCGAGGTAATTGCCGCTCGGGCTGGCGCCGAGTTCGAAAGGCCCCGTGACCGCCGTGGCGTCGCGAGTCGAGGACTGGGCCGGCAGGGCCGACAGCGCGGCCGCGACCACTAGGCCTGCCCAAGCGCCGGCATCGCGCACCCTGATCGGACGCAAAAAACGAGGCTGTGATGAGTGCTCGGGCACGGGCGCCTGTTCCCTTGGAGGTCGAGGGCCCGGACCACCGGCCGGCCTCGGCGCCCTGAAGGGCGCGACGTTGATGGGGCAAGATGTCCTTTTTGCGCGGAGGCCGCAAGCACGTGGCATCGATGGCATGATTTGACGCTTGCCCCGGAACATCCTTTGCTGACGCGCCATCCGTCCGAGGAGTCCCTCCCATGTCGACCTTCAAGGCCATCCGCATCGACAAGACGGACGAGGGGCAGCGCGCCGCCGTCGTGGCCTTCGACGAAGGCGACCTGATGGAGGGCGACGTCGACGTCCGGGTGTCGCACTCGACCATCAACTACAAGGACGGCCTCGCGATCACCGGCAGGTCTCCCGTCGTGCGGCGCTTTCCCATGATCCCCGGCATCGATTTCGCAGCCGTGGTGGAGCGCTCGACCGATCCGCTATTCAAGCCCGGCGACCCTGTGGTGCTCAACGGCTGGGGCGTCGGTGAAACCCACCTCGGTGCCTACGCGGAGCGCGCCCGGGTCAAGGGAGATTGGCTCATTCCCCTGCCGGCGGGCTTCGCGCCGGCGCAGGCCATGGCGATCGGCACGGCGGGGTACACGGCGCAGCTCGCCGTCCTGGCGCTCGAACGGCATGGATTGACGCCGGACCGGGGCCCCGTGGTGGTGACGGGTGCCGCCGGGGGCGTCGGCTCGATCGCGGTGGCACTGCTGGCCCGGCTCGGATGGCACGTCGTCGCATCGACCGGCCGTCCTGAGGAAGCGGAGTTCCTGCGGCGGCTTGGCGCGGCCGAGATCATCGCGCGAAGCGAGTTGTCGGCGCCGGGCCGGCCGCTCGGCAAGGAGCGGTGGGCGGCGGGGATCGACTCCGTCGGCTCGACCACCCTCGCCAATGTCCTGGCCCAGACCAAGGCGGACGGCGCCATCGCGGCCTGCGGGCTGTCCGGCGGCATGGACCTCCCCGCGACGGTCGGGCCCTTCATCCTGCGCGGCGTCTCGCTGCTCGGCATCAACAGCGTGACCGTGCCTCGCCCTCATCGCCTGGAGGCTTGGGCGCGGCTCGAGCGGGACCTCGACCGGGAGAAGCTCGCGGCCTTGACCCGCACGGTCGGGTTCGGCGACATCATCCCGACCGCGGCGGCGATCCTCGACGGCAAGATCCGCGGCCGCGTCGTCGTCGAGATCGGCTGACGCTCACCCGGCCGGCCGAGGGGCAGCCGCGCGGCGGAGCCGATCGTTGATGGCGTGACCGAGGCCGCGCCTCGGAACCGGCGCGACCGCGATGCAGGGGGCGGTGCCGTCGAGCTGCCGCAGATGTCCGAAGAGTCGTGCCGCCGCCTCGACGAGATCACGCCCCGGCGAGAGGTCGCGGTAGGGCCCGGCGCCCTGCCCGTGCAGGACGCCGCCGAAATCCAGCACCGCCTCGTCGGGCAGCGCCGAGACCGCATCGAGGCGGACAACCGCCCCGGGGGCATAATGGGACGCCGACATGCCGGGCGACGCGATCTCGTCACCCGCGTCCGCGGCAATGTCGCGACCGAGAACCTCCTCCAGGGCCTCACGCGTAACGCCACCCGGGCGGAGCAGTCTCGGCGCACCGAGACATGCGACGACCGTCGATTCGAGCCCCACCCGCGTCGGGCCGCCGTCGAGAACGGCGTCCACCCGACCCGCAAGCTCCTGGAGCACATGCTCGGCGCTCGTCGGCGAGATGCGGCCGGAACGGTTCGCCGAGGGCGCGACGATCGGCCGCCCGGCAGCCCGGATCATCGCCGCCGCGATGGGATGGTCCGGCACCCGAAGAGCGACGCTGGTAAGGCCGGCCCTGGCGAGATCGCTGATCAAACTGCGATGCAGAACCGGCACGACGAGCGTCAAGGGACCGGGCCAAAATGCCGCCGCCAGCCGGCCGGCATCCGCATCGAACAGCCCTTCCGAAAGCGCGGCCTCGATGTCATGCACATGCGCGATCAGCGGGTTGAAGCTCGGCCGGCATTTCGCCGCGTAGATGGACGCCACCGCTTCGGCTGACCGGGCATCCGCGCCGAGCCCATAGACCGTCTCGGTCGGGAAAGCCACGAGGCGGCCGGCAAGCAGCAGGGCCGCGGCCGCCGCGATCCCCGCGTCGTCAGGTCGGATGACACGCGTCGCGATCACGTTGGATGTCGCCATTTCCTGCTTATGATCGTCGAAGCGTGGGCGGGCAAGCGCCACTGCAGACCATGTTAGACTGATCCCATGACCTACAGACCCCCCCTGGCAGACATCCTGCTCGCCATGACGCATGCGGGGGACGACGGTCCGCCGCCGGAGGTCGCCGACGGCACGGCAGGAGCCATTCTTCTCGAAGCGGCCCGTTTTGCCGAAGCCATCCTGTTGCCGCTCGATCGCGTCGGTGACCGCGAAGGCATCCGGCTCGCGCATGGAGCCGTCGCCACGGCGCCCGGCTGGCGGGAGGCCTACCGTCGCTGGGTCGATGGCGGCTGGAACGGCTTGACGGCGCCCGAGCGGTTCGGCGGCCAGGGCCTCGGCGCCCTTCTCCACGCGGGGGCGGCGGAAATCTGGAGCGGCGCCAACTTCTCGTTCGCGCTGTGCCCTCTGCTCAACGCCAGCGCCATCGAGGCGCTGGTGGCTCACGCCTCCCCCAGGCAGCAGGCGCTCTACCTGCCCCAATTGGTGACGGGCGCGTGGACCGGCACGATGTGCCTGACCGAGCCGCAGGCGGGCTCCGACCTCGGCACGCTGCGGACCCGCGCCGAGCGCCACCCGGACGGCAGCTATCGGATCACGGGCCAGAAGATCTATATCTCCTACGGCGAGCACGACCTCGCCGAGAACATCCTCCATCTCGT
>CAXSEU010000305.1:0-4921 GCA_964236485.1 uncultured Lichenihabitans sp.
CGCGAGGTTGCGCGGATCGCCCGCGGCTTCCGCATGCCCATTCACTATCACAACCGGACGCGACTCGGCCGCGAGCAGGAAGCGGGCGCGATCTACCATGACAGCGCGGAAGACCTGCTCGGCGTTTCCGACGTTCTGTCGCTGCACGCGCCGGCGACCCCGGAGACGCGCGGCTGGCTCAATGGAGGCCGCATCGCATTGCTGCCGGCCGGCGCTATCGTCGTGAACGCCGCACGGGGCACCTTGGTCGACGACGATGCTCTGATCGATGCTTTGACCACGCGCCGCCTCGCAGCCGCGGGACTCGATGTCTATGACGGCGAGCCTCGCGTTCACCCCGGCTACCTCGATCTCGAAAACGTCGTGCTCCTGCCGCATCTCGGCAGCGCGACATCGAAGGCGCGGCAGGCCATGGGCGCCCTCGCACTCGACGTCATCGACCGCGTCCTGCTGCATCCGGAGCAGGGATGAGCCCCTGACGACCTCGCCTCGAAGCGGTGTCCACCCGGGGGTCGCGCCCACGGGTTTACGCCCCGGTGCGGCGCGCGAGCGGGAAGGCAACAGCTTGGAGCTAGCCGTGCCCCAACTCTTGCGAGGCCATTCCCCGGTGCTGCTCGGGATGCTCACAGACATGCGCCGAAGTTTCGCTTCGACCTATGTCCGACAGGCTCTAGTGGAACGCGCGGACTGGCGATACGAGGAGCGGATTCGGTCATAGGGCCTGCCAGTGGACGATGGACCTGTCCGCGTCACTGCGGCTCGAGGGCCACGACGGTTACTGCTCGGGCAGGGAGATGCGCATTGTTCGACTTGGTTGTGTCTCTCGCGATCTTCTTTTTCCTTTGTGGCTGCGCCCTGCTCGGCCGCTGGTTGCTGCGCTTCCTGCCCGAGAGGCATCGTTCCGAAGAAACGATGGAATTCACGCGCGTCGCGTCAGGGCTGCTCGTGACCTTCACGGCCCTCGTCCTGAGTCTCCTGATCACGAACATAGATGCTCAGTTCGCGAAGACCGAAAGCGATCTCAGGAACTATGGATCGATGATCACGAGGATAAGTTCGGAACTCGGTGATCTGCCCGTCGCCGCCACGTCGATGCAATTTCTGTTGAGGCAATACACGGCGTCCGCCATCGCCAGCACGTGGCCGCGCGAAGTCGCGCCTGCAGGCAACTATCCCAAAGCTGTTTCGCACGGCTCCGAGGTCGACTCCCTTGCCCTCGGTGAGATGCTTCACAGACTCGAGACGAATGTCCGTCGACTTGGCACAAGCGACGACTCGACCTATGGCACAAGGGCGATATGCCTCAAGCATATCGATGCTCTGTTGGACCAGAGGTTGTCGCTCGTCGGCGAGGCTCACAGCACGATCACGCTTCCTTTTTTCGGCATGATGCTGTTCTGGCTGGTCATCGTGTTCTTCAGCTTCGGCATGACGGCCCCGCGCAATGCCGTTGCTGCCGCGTTCATCATGATGGTCGGTCTCTCGGTCTCGGGAGCGATATTCGTGATCATCGAACTCGACGGGCCGCTGGATGGTCTGATCAAGGTCTCGAGCGAGCCGATGCGCCACGCCCTGGAGCACATCGATCTGGCGCTTCGGAACTCTCCGGGTCAGACCCCCGACCCTTGAGCCGTCACGCCCGTCCCACCGATGACGGGCCCCGGCGGCTTGACGATGCCCGGAGAAAACCTCTATCCACTTTAGAATAGGTCTAATCACAACGATCGATCCCTATCATGAAGACGATTTCCGAACTGACAGAACGTGAAATCCTCGCGCTTGCGATCAGCAACGAGGAGGAGGATGGGCGGATCTTCGCCGACTTTGCCCATGCGCTGCGTGAGGATTACCCCGACAGCGCCAAGATGTTCGTCGACATGGCGTCGGAGGAGGGCGAGCACCGTCGACAGTTGATCGACCTCTTCGTGCTGAAGTTCGGCGACCATATTCCGCTGGTGCGCCGGCAGGACGTCAAGGGCAACATGCCGCGCAAGCCCTCCTGGCAGGTGCTGCCGCTCGGGATCGATGCGGCGCGACGGCACGCCGCCGACATGGAGCGGGATGCCGAGCGGTTCTATCGCGAGGCGGCGGGTCGGAGCACCGACGCGGCGGTCCGCAAGCTTCTGGGCGACCTCGCGGAGGCGGAAGCCGGCCACGAGCAGAAGGCCAGCGAGATCGAGGCGCGGCGCTTGCCGGGCGAGACGCGCCAGCGGGAGGACCAGGACGCGAGCCGCCGCTTCGTCCTCCAGGTGATCCAGCCCGGCCTCGTCGGCCTGATGGACGGCTCGGTGTCGACCCTGGCGCCGGTCTTCGCGGCGGCTTTCGCCACCCACAATTCATGGAACGCCTTCCTGGTCGGGATGGCGGCGTCTCTTGGGGCCGGCATCTCGATGGGGTTCGCCGAAGCGCTTGCGGACGACGGCAAGCTTTCCGGACGAGGCACGCCGCTGTTGCGCGGCCTCGTCTGCGGGCTGATGACCGTCGCGGGCGGGATCGGCCATACCATTCCCTACATCATCCCGAGTTTCTATACCGCCACCGCGGTGGCGGCCGTGGTGGTGGTGTTCGAACTCCTCATCATCGCCTGGATCCAATGGCGCTTCATGGACACCTCCCCGCTCTCGGCCGCCGCCAAGGTCATGCTGGGCGGGGGACTGGTCCTGGCGACCGGGATCCTGATCGGCAACGCCTGAGGCAGCGGGCCGCGTAACCCATGGCGTCGTTGGCAGACGATCCTCTTCACGCAACCGGGCGCCGCTCCTCCAGCGTCAGTCGCGCGATGAAGCCGGAACGGCTTTGACCGGCGGCTCGAGCCAGCGCGTCGAGCCGGTTCAGCACCCGACGGGGCAGCGTGATGTTCACGCGTTCGACCGCGTCGTCGAGAAGGCCGGGGTCCACGCTGACGACCGCGAAAATCCAACCCGCGTAAACCGGGTCGGCTCGCATGGCATCGAGGCTCGATGGCGCCGGGATGGCCTCACCAGCATCGAGGGCGGCATCGATCCATGCCGCAACGGCTTCCTCGGCGCCAGCCATGGCCTGGTCCAGCGTATCGCCCGCCGAAAAGCATCCGGGCAGATCGGGGACGACGATACCGAAGGCCGACGTCTGAGTACCGGGCTCGATCGCGACGGGATAACGCATCGAAGTCATTTTCCTGAAAGACCCGCTTGCTTGCGGATCGCCGCGACCAAGCCGATCCCCAGAACCTTCTTCGGATGAGGGACGACGAGATGGCCCTGCCGAACGGGATGTTTGAAAACGTGATGTGAACCGCGAACCCTGTCGAGGAGCCATCCGGCGGCATGCAACTCGCGGATCAGATCTCCACTTCTCACAGTGCGCATGGTACACACTGAAGTTGCGTCGCGTCAAGGCGGATCGGCGGAGGGCCGATCGCTTGGTCCATCGTCCAAGACCCTTTGGAGCAGCGCCTCCAGGGCGGCCGTGTCGGCCGGGAAGCCGGCCTCGGCCCAGAGGTCGCGGAGACGGCCAAGGGCGATGCCGATCGCCGGCCCCCGGAGGCCTCGCCGCAACAGGTCGTCGCCGCCGATCGGCAGGACGGGGATCGTGGTGTTCCCCACAAAGGCCAGTGCGCGCTGCCACGCCGGGCCCGGTGCCGTCGCGGCGGCTCGCAGCCGGATCGCGTCGGCCGAGGCATCCCGACCATGAACGACGAGCCAGCGCAGCAGCGTCGCCTCGTCGAGGTGTCCGGTCAGGCGGGAGAAATCGAACTTTGCCCGCGATGCGGCATCGAGCCGCTTCGTCTCGGCGTTGGTCAGCCGGAGGAGGTCGCGCAGCCGTTTCGTGTCGGATGGCTCGTTGCCCGTCAGGGCCGCGAGCTTCAGGATCGGGTCCGCATCGGCCGGCGCAAAAGCCACGAGCCGCTCCAACGCCTCGACGCTGGCCGGTCCTCCCAGCACCAAATGCAGAATACCAGCGTCGCGCATGGATGCCAGCGCGCCGACCGCGCCCGCCGCCGCCAGGATTTTCAGCATCTCGGCCCGGACGCGTTCCCGCGACAGGTGGCGCAACCCATCCCGGTTCGCGGTCGCGGCCTCGATGCCCTCGGGGTCGAGCGAGCCCGATCCATGGAGCGCATGGAAGCGGAAGAAGCGCAGGATGCGGAGATAATCCTCGCGGATGCGGGTCGCGGCGTCGCCGATGAACCGGACACGGCCGCTCGCCAAGTCGTCGAGGCCGCCGACCGGGTCGTGGAGGCGTCCGTCGAGCCCGAACGACAGGGCGTTCATGGTGAAGTCGCGTCGCTGCGCGTCGAGCGCGAAATCCCGTCCGAACCGGACCACCGCGCGGCGGCCGTCGGTCTCGATGTCCTCGCGCAGCGTCGTCACCTCGAAGGGCCGGCCCGCGCACAGCACCGTGACCGTCCCGTGCGCGATCCCGGTCGGGATGGAGCGAAGCTTCGCGGCCTTGGCCCGCCGGACCACCTCGGCCGGCAGCATCGTGGTCGCGAGGTCGATGTCGCCCGGCCGGAGGCCAAGCAGGGCGTTGCGCACCGCGCCGCCGACGACGCGGGTTTCCTCCCCGGCGGGGTTGAGGATGTCGAGGAGGCGGCGCAGGGGCGGCTGTTCGAGGAGCGCGGGCCCGTCGATGTCGCTCGTCGTCGTCGGGCGAAGTGGACGCGTGTTGATCGAAGGGTCCGACGTCATGGCGGTATCCGTCACGCTCGTACTCTTAACGCTCATGAGGACGCTTCGTAAGCGACGATCCGGCGTGAGCGCATCGGTTCTCCAGTGAACTCATCCTTTATCCTACTCGGACCTCGCTTACCTCAATCCGCTACTCCATCCGGCCCGGCACCAGAACGCCGTGGTCGAGATGGGCCGGAACGTAGCGGCCGGTCTGCCGGCTCTCGAGGAGGCCCCCGAGCAGCGTTCCGGCCACAGCCAGCGCCAGCCCT
>CAXSEU010000306.1:0-4878 GCA_964236485.1 uncultured Lichenihabitans sp.
CTGGCGCTTCTTTTCCACTTCGATGGACAAGGAACTCAAGGCGCGCCGAAACATGGCCATCGACCTCAAGCGGGCCGTGCAGGCCAACGAGTTCGAGCTGCACTATCAGCCGTTGCTCGACCTTTCGACCATGGGCATCGGCAGCTTCGAGGCCTTGGTCCGCTGGACCCATCCCCTGACCGGGGTCGTGTCGCCGGTGGACTTCATCCCGGTGGCCGAAGAGATCGGCGTGATCAACGCCATTGGAGCCTGGGTGCTCAAGCGGGCCTGCGAGCAGGCCATCAGATGGCCTTCGAACATCAAGGTCGCAGTGAACGTTTCCATCGTGCAACTGCGGGACGGCGCCTTCGTCGAAACGGTCAGGGATGCCCTTTCGGCGAGTGGTTTGACGCCGCAGCGGCTGGAACTCGAGATCACCGAATCCGTCTTCATGACAACGAATCTCAGGGCGATGGAAAACCTCAAAGCCCTGAAGACCCTGGGCGTGCGCTTCGCGATGGACGATTTTGGAACCGGCTATTCAAGTCTCAGCTACCTGACGAAATTCGCCTTCGACAAGATCAAGATCGACCGGTCCTTCCTCCGCAACATGGTGGAAAGCGATCAGGCGACGCAGATCGTCAGGACCATCGTGGCGCTGGGCAACAATCTTGGCATGCGGGTAACGGCCGAGGGCGTCGAAACCCCGAAGCAGCTCAAGATGCTGGAGGAGATCGGTTGCCACGAGATCCAGGGCTACCTGATCGGCAAGCCCATGACGGCAGACCTCATCGACGAGACCCTGGCCCGGCACAATGGCGAGCAGAGCCTCGACCGCAAGGCCGCGTAGGCCTTCGCGCCGGGAGGGGAGAGCATGCGCGTCGGCAAGGGGTTGATCATCGGCGCTGTCGTGGGGCTGGGGGGGATCTTGGCCGCCACCGGGGCGACTCTTGCCTTGTTGCCGCAAGGTCCCAGGCGCGACGCGCTGATGGGAGAGGACTTCTTCGCCATCCGTCGAGAGGCGCTGGCCCTGTTTCCCCGTGGATCGCGCCTGAGCCAAGCGGCGGAGCGGCTGATCGCCATCGGGTTCCGTTGCAGCGGCATCCCGCACAAGATGGCCAACGTCAACGCCGAATCGCTGATCTGCGAGTCGCATGGTCGCGGCTACCCGGCATCCCCGGCATTCAACGTCACGATCCTGGCGCGCAACGGACTCTTGTCCGACATCGAGATCTGGAACATGCTCGACAAGGCCGATGCGGAGACGCCGGAGCCGGTCCGGTCTGTGCCGCATGACGCCGGGACACCGCCGGATCGCGGGACCCGGCATGCCGAGTGAGGGCGTATCCGGTTTCCCGCCGGCTCAGGCCCCGGCCGGCTCCTCCAGCAGACGGGACAGGCGTCGCAGTGCCAGGGCATAGCCTTGGGTGCCGCAGCCCGCGATCACGCCAGAGGCGACCGCCGAGACGTAGGAATGGTGCCGAAACGCTTCGCGCTGGTGAATGTTCGAGATGTGGACCTCGATGATCGGACATTCACAGGTCCTGAGCGCATCGGGTATGGCCAGCGAGGTATGGCTATAGGCCGCGGGATTGATGACGATGCCGGCCGCGCATCCGCGCGCTTCCTGGATCCAGTCGATGATCTGATGCTCGGCGTTGCTTTGATGGAAGCGGACGTCCTGGCCGAAGGCGCTGCCGACCCGCCGGCACTCCGCCTCGACATCCGCCAGGGTCTCGTGCCCGTACACCTCGGGCTGGCGCTTGCCGAGAAGGTTGAGGTTCGGGCCGTTGATGACATAGACGATGCGGCTCAAGGCGGGCTCCTTCCGTACCGAGGATCAACGGCATAAAGGCTTACCGGCCCGGAGGCGAGCGTCGCCGCATCCTGGCGCTGCCGCCGGCGGCGCTCATGATGGAAATGCGATCCCGCTCCAGGCCCCCCGCGCGGGCGCATCGGGATAATCGCGATCGGCACTAGCCAGGGCCGGGGGATCGCGGCCACAACACACCGAAACATCATCGATTCGGGGGATCGGCTCATGTCGTCAGTTCCGGAGCCGATCGAGGGCGTCGTTCCGGGCGGCGGCGAAACCGCTCCGTCACATCCCAAGGGGTCATGGGTCCAGCCGCTGTCGACCGGCATCCTGGCGGCCGTCGTGGGCTTTGCCAGCACCTTCACCATCGTGCTCCAAGCCATGCGCGCCGTCGGCGCCTCGCCGGCCGAGGCCGCGTCGGGCCTCATGGCGGTATGCCTGCTGCAGTGTTTCCTCACCCTCGGGTTCAGCCTCTGGTGGCGCGCTCCCATCAGCATCGTGTGGTCGACGCCGGGTGCCGCCCTGATGATCGCCACCGGCGTTCCTCCCGGCGGGTACCCGTCCGCCCTGGGGGCCGTCGCCTTCGCGGGGCTCCTCATCCTCGCCGCGGGCCTTTGGCGGCCGTTCGGTCGAGCCGTCGGCGCGATGCCGGCGAGTCTCGCCGCCGCCATGCTGTCCGGCATTCTGTTCGGTCTCTGCCTCGCACCCGTCAAGGCGGTCGCCGAGATGCCCCGCTACGCGGCTCCCATCATCGTCGCCTGGGCGCTGACGTGGCGGTTCGCGCGCAGCTACGCCGTACCGGCCGCCCTCGCGGTCGCCGTCACCATCGTCGTGCTGGTGGCGCATCTGCCGCCCGACACCGCGCGTCAGTCGACGCCCGTCCTGATCGCGACCGCCCCGGCGCTGTCCTGGTCGACGCTGGGCAGCCTCGGCGTGCCGCTGTTCATCGTCACCATGGCGTCCCAGAACGTCCCGGGCCTCGCCGTGCTGCGCGCCAATGGCTACCAACCCGCGATCCGGCCCATCTTCATCGCCACGGGCATCGGTTCGGTCGCGTCGGCGGCCTTCGGCGGGGTGCCGTTGAACCTCGCGGCCCTGACGGCGGCGCTTTGCGCCGGGCCGGACGCGCACGCCGATCCGAGGCTGCGGTACTGGGCGACCGTCGTCACCGGCCTCGTCTACCTGGGACTGGGGCTCGGGTCCGGCTTCGCGGCCGCGCTGGTCACGGCCTCGCCGCCCTTGCTGATCCAATCGGTCGCCGGCTTGGCTTTGCTCGGCGCGTTCGCGGGTGCTCTCTCGGGCGCGGTCCACAACGAAACCGACCGCCTGCCGGCGGCCGTCACCTTCCTGGTCGCCGCCTCGGGGGTCGCGTTCCTCGGCATCGGGCTCGGGACGGGCGGCATCCTGATGGCGCTCGACCGCTGGCGGACGTCACGGGCCACGCGGCGGCCTCCGGGCGGCCAGAAGGTAATTGACGTCCGTGTCGGCGGATAAAACCCAGCGGTCCTTCAAGGGCTCATAGACCATGCCCTTGCGCTCCATCACCCGCAGCCCGGAGGCCCGCACCGGCGCGGCCAGTTCCTCCGGCGTCAGGAACCGCGACCAGCGATGGGTGCCGCGCGGCAGCCACCGCAGCACGTATTCCGCGCCGACGATCGCCAGCAGGAAGCTCTTGGCCGTCCGATTGAGCGTCGAGAGCACCAGGAGTCCCCCGGGCCCCACCAGCGAAGCGGCAAGTCTGACGAACTCGCCGGGTCGCGGGACGTGTTCGACGACCTCCAGCCCCAGGACGACGTCGAAGTTTTCGCCCGCGTCCGCCAACACGTCTGCCGTGATGGCGCGGTAGTCGATCGCGAGGCCGAGGCTCCGGGCGTGCCGGGCGGCGACCGCGACGTTGTTGGGCGCCGGATCGATGCCGGTGACCTCCGCGCCGAGGCGGGCCAGGGGCTCGGCGAGCAGGCCGCCGCCACAGCCGATGTCGAGCACACGCAAGCCGGCCAGGGGTGGCGCCCATCCGCCGGTGCTCGGCCGGGGAGCGAAATGCCGGACCATGAGGTCGCGCAGGTAGGCGACGCGGGTAGGGTTGAGCTTGTGCAGCGGCGCCATGGCGCCGGCCGGGTTCCACCACTCGTCGCCGAGCCGATCGTAACGCGCCACATCCTCGGCGTCGATCGCAGAACCGCCGAGGAGCGCCAAATCGCTTCCGTCCGTCTCGTCCAAATCAAGATCCTCGCTCGAAAGGCCCCCGGCCACGCGGCCGAGCCCGGCCGCGTTGACAGCCCGGACCGGCGCGGCCATTGATACGCCGCCTTCGACCCCGGCGCGAGCCTCCTTCCCGTGGAGGAGGCGTCGCCGTGGGGTTCAGCCCATATTTCGATCGAGATGGCCCGGTTAGTCCTGAAATTCGGCGGCACGTCCGTCGCCACCGTTGAGCGGATCCGCAACGCCGCCCGCCATGTAAAACGCGAGGTCGATGCCGGCCACGACGTCGCCGTGGTGGTGTCCGCCATGTCGGGCAAGACCAACGAACTCGTGGCGTGGTGCACGGAGGCCGGCAGCCCGCACGATCCGCGCGAGCATGACGCCGTCGTCGCCTCGGGCGAACTCGTGACGGCGGGGCTGATGGCGATCGTGTTGCAGGGCATGGGCATTCAGGCCCGCTCTTGGCAAGGATGGCAGATCCCGATCCTGACCAGCGACGCCCATGCATCGGCACGTATCGAGTCGATCGACGCGTCCGAAATCATCCGGCGGCTGAGCGAGACGCGCGAAGTCGCGGTCGTGGCCGGCTTCCAGGGCAAGCATGCGGCGAGCGGACGGGTGACGACGCTCGGGCGCGGCGGCTCTGATACGAGCGCCGTGGCGATGGCCGCGGCTCTCGGGGCCGATCGCTGCGACATCTACACCGATGTCGACGGCGTCTACACGACCGACCCGCGCGTCGTGGCGAGGGCGAGGCGCCTCGATCGCGTCGCGTTCGAAGAGATGCTGGAGATGGCCTCGCTCGGCGCCAAGGTCCTGCAGGTTCGCTCCGTCGAGGTGGCCATGAACCACAATGTCCAGGTCTCCGTCAGGTCCTCGTT
>CAXSEU010000307.1:0-643 GCA_964236485.1 uncultured Lichenihabitans sp.
CGCTGGCGCCGCGAAATGGATGCAGCATGATCGACGTCAGGTGCGCCGCATGGGCCGCCAAGGCATCCTCGGGACTGGCCACCGTCACGAGCCCAGCCCCGATCCGGGCCGCCCCGCGCGCCGCCAGTCGTGCCGCGCCGAGGGTCGGCATGGCGCCGGAGACCACGAGGACATGACCGCGGGAATACTTATGTCCGTCCACGCTGGGACGCGGAAAATGCCGCTGCCAGGCCTCAGGCGCGTTGATCATCGTGCGGGGGGCAATCGTGCCGAGCACATCGTCGGCGATGCCGATGTCCGCCAGCGTCACGGTTCCGCAGTAACGGCGTCCGGGAAGCAGCCAATGCGCCGGCTTGAAGCGAAAGAAGGTGACGGTCTCGACCGCACGCACCGCCACCCCCACCGCCTGCCCGGAGTCGCCCGCGATGCCGGAGGGCACATCCACCGCGACGACGGGGCCAGGCGCGGCATTGATGCGGTCGACCAGAGCGGCCGCCGCTCCGTCAACGGGCCGGTTCAACCCCGCCCCGAAGAGAGCGTCGACGATGAGGTCGGCCCCACGCCATTCGCCATCGTCCGGTGTCGAGACAGGCGCGGCCCAGCGTTCGAGCGCGAGGCGCGCCTCCCCGCCAAGGTCTTCGAC
>CAXSEU010000307.1:653-3620 GCA_964236485.1 uncultured Lichenihabitans sp.
TGGTCAAGGGCGTCGGGCTCGGCGGCCACGTCGTGGCCGGCCTCCCGCAACCGCCGGGCGGCCGCGAACCCGTCGCCGCCATTGTTGCCCGGGCCGCAAGCGACCAGGATTCGGCGGCCGGAACCCTGGCCGATCCGGAGCATGCACGCCTCCGCCACCGCGCGACCCGCCGCTTCCATCAGCCGGTCGCCCGAGATGCCCGCTGCAATGGTCAGCCGGTCGGCTCGCGCCATCTCCCCGGTGCTCAGGATTTCAATGCGCGTCGCCATCAGCGGGGGCCTCCACAGAGAAAGAGCTATGCCTTTTACTTGAGCAAGTTGATCGGGGCACAAGCACCGCCATCCGCGGCAGCGGAGGGCGCTGCCAAGACCCGGTGCCGCATTTTGCCGTCGCGCTGATGGCACGTCAGATGCTAACCAACCGGATCGACAACGCCTGTCGCCGCTTTCCTGGTGACCGCCCGTTCCACGCCGTCCGCGAGTCAACCTGAGGTTTGGACCCCGCATGAAGAAGATCGAGGCCATCATCAAGCCGTTCAAGCTGGACGAGGTGAAGGAGGCCCTTCAGGACGCCGGCCTTCAGGGCATAACCGTGACCGAGGCCAAGGGGTTCGGCCGCCAGAAGGGGCACACCGAACTTTACCGCGGCGCCGAATATGTCGTCGACTTCCTGCCCAAGGTGAAGATCGAGATCGTGCTCAGCGACGACATGGTGGCGCAGGCCGTCGAGGCGATCCGCAAGTCCGCGCAGACCGGCCGCATCGGCGACGGCAAGATTTTTGTATCGAGCATCGAGGGTGCGATACGGATCAGGACCGGCGAGACGGGAAACGACGCCATTTGACGCCGGCCCGCCTTTGCGTGGCGACCCCGCATTTTTGAATTGAAAGGAAAGCTCAGCATGAAGACCGCCCAGGATGTTCTCAAGGCGATCAAGGACCAGGATGTCAAATACGTCGACTTCCGCTTCACCGACCCGCGGGGCAAATGGCAGCATGTGACGTTCGACGTCTCCATCGTCGATGAAGATGCCTTCGCGGACGGGATCATGTTCGACGGATCGTCCATTGCCGGCTGGAAGGCCATCAACGAATCCGACATGACGCTGATGCCGGACCCTGAGACGGCCTGCATGGACCCGTTCTTTTCGGCCTCCACGCTGTCGATCGTGTGCGATGTTCTCGAGCCGATGACCGGCGAGCCCTACGGCCGCGATCCGCGCGGGGTGGCCAAGAAGGCCGAAGCCTTCCTGCGGTCGACCGGCATCGGCGACACCATCTTCGTAGGCCCGGAGGCCGAGTTCTTCGTGTTCGACGACGTCCGCTTCAAGGCCGATCCCTACAACACGGGTTTCATCGTCGACTCCATCGAGCTTCCGTCCAACATGGACACCGTCTACGAGGGTGGCAACCTCGGCCATCGCATCCGCACGAAGGGCGGGTACTTTCCGGTCCCGCCACTTGATTCGGCCCAGGACATGCGCGGCGAAATGCTGGCCGCCATGGCGTCCATGGGCGTCAAGGTCGAGAAGCACCATCACGAGGTCGCCTCGGCCCAGCACGAGCTCGGCATGAAGTTCGACAAGATGACGCTGATGGCCGACGGCATGCAGATCTACAAATACTGCATCCATCAGGTGGCGCAGAGCTACGGCAAGTCGGCGACCTTCATGCCGAAGCCCGTCTTCGGCGACAACGGCTCGGGCATGCATGTGCACATGTCGATCTGGAAGGACGGCAAGCCGGTGTTCGCCGGCGACAAATATGCCGACCTCAGCCAGGAATGCCTGTGGTACATCGGCGGCATCATCAAACACGCCAAGTCGCTGAACGCCTTCACGAACCCCTCGACGAACTCCTACAAGCGCCTGGTCCCGGGGTATGAGGCTCCGGTGCTGCTCGCCTATTCGGCCCGCAACCGCTCGGCGTCATGTCGAATCCCCTACACCTCGAACCCGAAGGCCAAACGCGTCGAGATCCGGTTCCCCGATCCCACCGCCAATCCGTACCTCGGCTTCTCGGCGATGCTGATGGCGGGGCTGG
Source organism: uncultured Lichenihabitans sp. (assembly GCA_964236485.1). Classification (GTDB taxonomy): domain Bacteria; phylum Pseudomonadota; class Alphaproteobacteria; order Rhizobiales; family Beijerinckiaceae; genus Lichenihabitans. The sequence continues at coordinate 2,695 of CAXSEU010000307.1, forward strand.
ACGGCATTCTCAACAAGATCGATCCGGGCTCGGCCATGGACAAGGATCTCTATGACCTGCCCCCGCAAGAGCTGAAGCAGATCCCGACCGTCTGCGGTTCGCTGCGCGAGGCCCTCGAGAGCCTCAAGGCCGACCACGCCTATCTCACCGCCGGGGGGGTGTTCCCGGAAGATCTGATCGAGTCCTACATCGAGCTGAAGATGACCGAGGTGATGCGCTACGACATGACGCCCCATCCCGTCGAATACGAGATGTACTATTCGGTCTGAGGCGCGCGGCTTCGACGTTCAGGGGCGGCCTTCGGGCCGCCCCTTTTTCACGTCGCAAGGGCCGCCTCGGGAAACGCGAAAACCTCGATCGGCTCGCCGACGCCGCGCAAGGGGACATGGCCGATCCGATCGAGGGCCGCCGCGCAGGCCGAGCGGGTGACGAAGGCGGCCGAAAACAGGATGCTGCGCCCGACCTCCTTGGTCAGACCCTCGAGCCGGGCCGCGACGTTGACAGCGGGCCCGATCACGGTGAAGTCGAGCCGCGCTCGCGAGCCGATGTTGCCGTACATCACGTCGCCGACGTGAACACCGATGCCGTAGCCGAGCGGATCGAGGCCTCGCCCGACACGATCCTCGTTCAGCACCCGCATGGCGGTCCGTGCCTCGACCACGGCTTTCATCAGCTTGTCGCAGGCGTCGGGGTCCGACAGCGGAAACACCGCCAGCAGGCCGTCGCCGATGAACTTGAGAATCTCGCCGCCGTGGCGTTCGATCGGCATCGACATGGCATCGAAATAATCGTTGAGCAGGGCGATGACGTCGTCGCGGGGCCAGAGCTCCGAGATGGACGTGAAACCACGAAGATCGCAGATCAGGATGGCGGCGCCGAGCGTGACCCCGCTCCCGCGACGGGTCGAGCCACTGAGGGTCAGTTCG
>CAXSEU010000307.1:3630-4859 GCA_964236485.1 uncultured Lichenihabitans sp.
GTATGTGGGCCGACGTAGGTCTCGAGGAATGTGCGGGCCAGGCGGTTCTTCATCCGGATCTCGGTGACCAGCGCCAGGGCGGGCAGCAGATCGGCCAGCAGCGCCAGGTCGTCGTCGTGGAAGCCCCCCGGCCGGTCGGAGGCAAAACTGATGACGTGCCGTCTATCCTGGGTGTAGTGCAGCGGCCAGGCGACGTAATCGGTGAGGCCCTCCTGCCGCAGATCGTCGATGATGGGGTAGCGGTCGGGCTCGCCACCCTTGGGACCGATGCGCTCCCGGATCCGGCTCTCTCCGTTGAGGATGGCGCTGTTGGGACTCAGCCGGAACTGCTCCGTGGTGACGATGTCGTATTCGGTGCGTCGCATCTCCGCCTCCAGCATTCCGGTTCGCCAGAGGATGCGCGCGCCGAGCCATTGAGGATGATCGGTGCGCAGGTGCAAGGTGGCCCGAGCGACCGGCACGCCCGCCTGGCGCAGGCGCATGCAGAACTCGACCAGGATATTGTCGACGAAGCGCTGATGGCGGGTCTCGTTGACCAGCCAGTCGAGAACGGCTGTGGGGCGGCGCGGCCAACGCGCGTCCGCAGTGTCGCGAGGGTCGGGTGGCGGGGACATGACGGTCATGGCTGCGCGCTCCTGATGCCCGGGGGCTTGGCAGTGAGTTGGGAACGAAGCCTCGGATTCGAAAGCCCAACCTCGTCGAGCAGGTGCCCTTTCACCGTTGCGAAGCTTGCGCGGTGCTCGATGGTGGAGACTTACCAGATCCTGTACCCTGGGCGGGAAAATCGGAGCGGTGCGATTGAGCGTATGGGGATGAGGCGGGCGAGAGCGTCTTGGCTATGGCGGCGGGCCGTCCCTGCTCCGGGCGAGCCTCGGCCGCGTTCCGGCGGCGTCCTCGCGCTGATGCTGTCGGGGTTCGCCCTGGCACCGGCCGACGGGGCAATGGCTCAGCAACAAGCCGTGGCGCCGGCGTCCGACGCTGACTTTCAGTCGCAGCAATCGAGTCTGCGCGATCTGCAGAAGACCCTCGACACGGAGGAGGCGCGGCGGCGAAAGATGGCTGCCGACATCGAGGCGATCCGCGCCGATCGGGTTCGGCTCAACGCCGCGCTGATCGAGACGACCGCGAAGGTGCGTGAGGCTGAGGACAAGGTCGGCGCCATCGAGCGGCGGCTCGATACGCTGACGGGCCGCATCACCCTCGGCGTCCTCGTGCTGCAGGATTTGGCG
>CAXSEU010000308.1:0-4854 GCA_964236485.1 uncultured Lichenihabitans sp.
CGTCGCCGCCATGGCGCAAGTCCTGGAGCGCCGCTCGGGCGAGGTTGCCGGCCTGTCTTCGACCCTGCCCTTCCGGCTGTTCACGTCGGAAAACCTCTGAACCGGCCCGGCATGGTTCCTGGCCGCCGGAGCACGCTTTCCATGATTGACATCGCGATGTTTTGGAATATGAGTTCCACAACAAACGATAAATGGTCGGTTTGCTTCACTTGAACGGTGGGAATAAGCGACCTTGGGGAGGCGAGAGCCGAAGCGCTCCACCGTCCGACTTTGGTCGCCCGCCACGCTGCGGCGCTTCCTGGCTACAAGGATGAATCCGGTCTTCACGTCCTCGGATTTTTGCTGGACAGGTCTGGATGATGTTTGCCGTGCATTTCGGCCTCAACCATATGGTCGCGCCGCGGCTCGACCTTGCGGCGTTTTTCGCGCTGGCTCGCCGCCTCGACGTCGGAGACGTGGAGATCCGCAACGATCTGCCGGGTCTCGATCTGCTCGAGGGCACGTCGGCCGGAGAGGTCGGGGCCATGGCGGCGGATGCCGGCCTGGCGATCGCCAGCATCAATGCCCTGCAGCGCTTCAACCACTGGACCGATGAACGTGCGCAGCAGGCACGGGCCCTGATCGATTATGCCGGCCGGTGCGGCGCGAGGGCCCTCGTGCTCTGCCCGGTCAACGACCCTGCCTTCACGCCGGCCTACCCCGAGCGTCTCGCCATGCTGCGCGAGGCCCTGACCGCCCTGCGGCCCATGCTGGAGGATGCCGGCGTGATCGGTCTCGTAGAACCCCTCGGTTTCGCGGAATGTTCGCTGCGGCTCAAGAGCGAAGCCGTGGACGCGATCGCGGCCGTCGGGGGGAAGGATCGTTTCCGGCTTGTCCATGACACGTTCCACCATCACGTGGCCGGTGAAGCCGCGCTGTTCCCGGATTGGACCGGGCTCATCCACACCTCGGGGGTCACGGATCGGGCCGTCCCGGCCGGACGGATGCGCGACCCCCATCGGGTTCTCGTCGATGGCAGCGATCTCATCGGCAATGTCGGACAGATTCGTTCGCTGCTGCAGGGCGGCTATGCGGGCATCGTCTCGTTCGAACCTTTCGCCGCCGAGGTTCACACCTCGTCCGGCATCGAGACGGATTTACGCGACAGCATGGCCTTCATCAGTCACCATCTGAGGCAAGCCGCCGCCTGAAGGCGGCTTGCTTCGGACAAGCATCCCGCGCAGGGGTAGACCGTACCGCCGAATGAAGGCGGCAAATTGTGGAGGAAACAAATGAAGCATTTGCTGATCGCGCTCGCCGCGACCGCTGCCCTGACGACCGCAGCCTCGGCCACCACCATCGGGGTCACGATGGACAAGTTCGACGACAACTTCCTGACCAGCGTCCGCAACGCCATCACGGCCGAAGCCAAGGCGCAGAACATCACGCTCCAGACCGAAGACGCCAACGACGACACCGGCAAGCAGATCAGCCAGATCCAGAACTTCATCGCTCAGAAGGTCGACGCCATCATCGTCAACCCGGTCGACACCTCAGCGACGCCGAAGATGACCCAATTGGCCGTGGCGGCCAAGATCCCGCTCGTCTATGTCAACCGCAAACCCGAGGACAAGGAACTACCGCCCGGCGTCGCCTTCGTGGGTTCGAACGAGAAGGTGTCGGGCGTGCTCGAGGGTGAGGAACTCGTCAAATGCCTCAACGGCAAGGGCAACATCGTCATCATGCAGGGTCAGCTCTCCAACAATGCCGCCCTCGACCGCACGGCCGACATCGAAGAGGTCATCGCCAAGCACCCGGACATCAAGGTCACCCAAAAGCAGACGGCCGAATGGGATCGCAACAAGGCGATCGATCTGATGAACAACTGGATCACCGGCGGCGAGAAGATCGACGGCGTCGCCGCCAACAACGATGAAATGGCCATCGGCGCGATCCTGGCCCTCAAGCAGGCGGGCGTCGATCCAAAGAAGATGTGCGTCGGCGGCATCGACGCCACGGCCGACGGTCTCGGCGAAGTGGCGAACGGCAACCTCTACGTGACGGTGTTCCAGAACGCTACCGGCCAGGGCAAGGGCGCGATCGACACCGCGATGAAGCTGATCAAGGGCGAAAAGGTCTCCTCTTTCGTGGACGTCCCATTCGAGAAGGTGACCAAGGACAACTACAAGAGCTACATGGCGAAATAGCCGGCCGGCGACGGTTCGGCCGCTGCACGGGTCGGCGTCCGAACCACGAAGGGTAGCTTCGACCGACATGATCGGCCATGCTACCGGTCGCTCCTGGCGCATGTCATGCTGTCGCTGACATGCGCCGGTTCAAAAAAGCCCAGCCTTCGAGGAACGCCATGCTGAGTCCGACGACGTTCAAGGCGGTGCGCGAAGCGGGGGTCGTTCCGGGCGCGCACTACCTCCTCGAGGTCGACAACGTCCGCAAGGAGTTCCCCGGCGTCGTCGCACTTGACAATGTCACGCTTCGGGTACGGCGCGGCACCGTTCACGCCCTGATGGGAGAGAACGGCGCCGGCAAGTCCACGTTGATGAAGATCATCGCCGGCGTGTACCAGCCCGACACCGGCGAGATCCGTCTCAAGGGCAATCAGATCAAGATCACGACGCCACTCGATGCGCTCGAAGCCGGCATCGCCATGATCCATCAGGAACTCAACCTGATGCCTTTCATGACGGTGGCCGAGAACATCTGGATCCGACGCGAACCCGTGAACGCGCTCGGCCTCGTCAACCATCGCGAACTCAACAGGCGCACGGCGGAATTGTTCAAGCGCCTCGCCATCGACATCGACCCCGCCTCGGAGGTTCGCGACCATTCGGTGGCAAGCCGCCAGATGATCGAGATCGCCAAGGCGGTGTCCTACGACTCGGACATCCTGATCATGGACGAGCCGACCTCCGCCCTGACCGATCGCGAGGTCGACCATCTGTTCAGGATCATCGCCGACCTGAAACAGCAGGGTAAGGGAATCGTCTACATCACGCACAAGATGAACGAACTCTTCACCATCGCGGACGACGTCTCGATCTTCCGGGACGGCCGCTACATCGCCACCCACCCGGCCAAGGACCTCACCCGCGATCAGGTCATCCAGATGATGGTCGGGCGGGAAATCACCCAGTTGTTTCCGAAGGAAGAGGCCGACATCGGCGAGGTGGTCCTTTCCGTGAAGAACCTGTCGCTCGAGGGCGTGTTCAAGGACGTCTCCTTCGACCTGCGCAAGGGCGAGATCCTGGGGCTGGCGGGCCTCGTCGGCTCCGGCCGCACCAACGTGGCCGAGACGATCTTCGGCGTGACGCCCGCCACCTCCGGCGAGATCCTCCTCGAGGGCAAGCCCATCACCATCGGCTCGCCGCGCGACGGCATGCGGGCCGGCATGGCCCTGCTCACCGAAGACCGCAAGGACACCGGCTGCTTCCTGACGCTGAGCGTCCTCGAGAACATGCAGATGGCGGTGCTGACGAACCGCTACGTTCAGGGCGGCTTCGTTCAGCAGAGTGCCGTCAACGCGGAATGCACCAAGATGAAGGACGCGATGCGGGTCAAGACGCCCAACCTCGACGAGCGGATCGAGAACCTGTCGGGCGGCAACCAGCAGAAGGTGCTCATCGGACGATGGCTCCTGACCGACCCCAAGATCCTCATCCTGGACGAGCCGACGCGCGGCATCGACGTCGGTGCCAAGGCCGAGATCCACCGGTTGATCTCGCGTCTCGCCTGCCAGGGTGTCGCGGTCATCATGATCTCATCGGAGATGCCGGAAGTGCTCGGCATGAGCGACCGCATCGCCGTGATGCACGAGGGCCGCATGACCGGCATCCTCGACCGCACCGAAGCCGACCAGGTCTCCATCATGCAACTCGCGGCGGCCTGAGCGGCGGCGCGCGACCGCGGACAGGATGGACCGGCGACCCCGGTCGAGGGAAGGTGGGGAACACCATGGTCGAGCCTCTCACCAATACGATCGCGGCCGCAGAGCGCAAGCAGGGGCGGCGGCGGCTGCCCAACGAACTCGGCATCCTGCTGGTCCTCATCGGCATCGCGCTGTTCTTCGAGGCGCTGGGCTGGGGGGTCCGCGGGCAGAGCTTTCTCGGCAACCCGCAGCGCCTGCTGGTGATGATCCTGCAGGTCTCGATCGTCGGCCTCATCGCCATCGGGGTGACGCAGGTGATCATCACCGGCGGCATCGACCTGTCGTCCGGCTCGGTTCTCGCCGTATCGGCCATGGTGGCCGCGAGCCTCGCCCAGGATCCGGGATATGCGCGCGCGGTCTTCCCGTCCCTGACCGGCCTGCCCTTCATCGTGCCGGCGCTCTGCGGCCTGGTGATCGGCGCCATCGCCGGATGTATCAACGGCTCGCTGATCGCCCTCACGGGCATCCCCCCGTTCATCGCCACGCTCGGCATGATGGTTACGGCGCGCAGCGTGGCGCAGCTCTACACGCGCGGCCAGCCGATCAGCATGCTGGCGGACACTTACACCTGGATCGGCTCCGGCGCCGTGCCGGTGGTGATCTTCCTGGTGACGGCGCTGATCTTCCACATCGCGCTGCGCTATACCCGCTACGGCAAGTTCACCTACGCGATCGGCGCCAACCCTCAGGCGGCGCGCGTCAGCGGCATCAACGTCAGCCGGCACCTGATCCTGGTCTATTCCCTGGCTGGGCTGCTTTCCGGCCTCGCCGGTCTCGTGACCTCGGCCCGCGCGGCCTCCGGTCAGTCGAGCATGGGCACCGGCTACGAGCTCGATGCCATCGCGGCCGCGGTGATCGGCGGGGTCAGCCTCGCGGGCGGTCAAGGGCGGATTTCCGGCACGGTGATCGGCACCGTGATCCTCGGGGTCATG
>CAXSEU010000309.1:0-4835 GCA_964236485.1 uncultured Lichenihabitans sp.
GGGTGGTGAAGAGCCAGATCCACGCGGGCGGCCGCGGCAAGGGCAAGTTCAAGGAGGCGGCGGCCGGCGACAAGGGCGGGGTCAGGCTCGCCCGGTCGGTCGCGGAAGTGGAGCAATATGCGCGGGAGATGCTCGGCAACACGCTGGTGACGGCCCAGACCGGCCCCGCCGGCCGCAGCGTCGGTCGTCTCTACATCGAGGAAGGGGCCGACATCGCGCGCGAGCTCTACCTTTCGGCGCTGGTGGATCGATCGTCGTCCCGCGTCTCGTTCGTCGTCTCGACCGAGGGTGGGATGGACATCGAGGCGGTGGCGCATGAGACGCCGGAGCGCATCCACACCATCTCGATCGACGCCGCCACCGGCGTCATGCCGCATCACGGTCGTGCGGTTGCCGAGGCGCTCGGCCTCGCTGGCGAGCTGGCGAAGGCTGCCGGAGCGCTGATCCGCCAGCTCTACGAGGCATTCCTGGCGAAGGACATGGACCTCCTCGAGATCAACCCGCTGATCGTCACCCGTGACGGACAATTGCGCGCCCTCGACGCGAAGATGTCGTTCGACGGCAACTCGCTCTACAGGCACCCCGACGTTCAGGCGCTGCGTGACGAGGCGGAAGAGGACGCCAAGGAGATCGAGGCCTCCAAACACGACCTGAGCTACATCACGCTCGACGGCACCATCGGCTGCATGGTCAACGGCGCCGGGCTCGCCATGGCCACGATGGACATCATCAAGCTCTATGGCGAAGCTCCGGCCAACTTCCTGGACGTCGGCGGCGGTGCCTCGAAGGAGAAGGTGACCGCTGCCTTCAAGATCATCACGGCCGATCCCAACGTCCAAGGCATCCTGATCAACATCTTCGGGGGCATCATGCGCTGCGACGTCATTGCGGAAGGCGTCATCGCGGCCGTGAAGGACGTGGGCCTGACGGTGCCTCTCGTCGTCCGCCTCGAGGGAACCAACGTCGCCCTCGGCAAGAAGATCATCGGCGAATCGGGGCTCAACGTCATCTCGGCGGACGACCTCGACGACGCGGCGCAGAAGATCGTCGCCGCCGTGCGGGCTGCCGGGACGAGCACGCATTCCGTGGTGCCGTAGGGTTCCGCGATCCTTGATCGTGCCGCGTTTTCCGGAGATCGTCGAATGTCCGTCCTCATCGACCGCAACACCAAGGTCCTGTGCCAGGGCTTCACCGGCAAGAACGGGACTTTCCACTCCGAACAGGCCGTCGAATACGGCACCCGGATGGTAGGCGGCATCTCCCCCGGCAAAGGAGGTTTGAAGCATCTCAATCTCCCGGTGTTCGACACGGTCGCCGAGGCCAAGGCTGCGACCGGGGCCGACGCCAGCGTGATCTACGTGCCGCCGCCCGGCGCCGCGGACGCCATCTGCGAGGCCATCGCGTCCGATATCGCGCTTATCGTCTGCATCACCGAAGGCATCCCGGTGCTCGACATGGTGAAGGTGAAGCGCGCGCTTTCGGGCTCGCGTTCGCGCCTCATCGGGCCGAATTGCCCGGGCGTCATGACGGCAGGCGAATGCAAGATCGGCATCATGCCCGGCAATATCTTCAAGCCCGGGTCGGTCGGCATCGTGTCCCGTTCCGGCACGCTGACCTACGAGGCCGTGTTCCAGACGACCCGCGAGGGGCTGGGCCAGACGACGGCCGTCGGCATCGGCGGCGATCCGGTCAAGGGCACAGAATTCATCGACGTCCTGGAGATGTTCCTTGCCGATCCGAAGACCGAATCGATCGTCATGATCGGCGAGATTGGCGGCTCTGCCGAGGAAGAGGCGGCGCAGTTCCTCGCCGATGAGGGCAGACGCGGCCGCAAGAAGCCCACGGTCGGGTTCATCGCCGGCCGCACGGCGCCTCCCGGCCGCCGGATGGGGCATGCCGGTGCCATCATCTCCGGCGGGAAAGGCGACGCGGAAAGCAAGATCGCGGCCATGGAGGCGGCCGGCATTCGCGTCTCCCCGTCGCCGGCGCGCCTCGGAATAACCTTGGTTGAAGTTTTGAAAGCTTAAACCTTGGATGCTAGGCCATGGGCAGGCGATGCATTCTTCCGTTTCGGCCATCGATCACCATCTCATCAAGAAGCATAGTGTCGACTCCCCGAGGGACGTGGGGATGCCCGGCGCGAGGATAGAGCCACGATGTCACAACGCGACGAAGAAGCTGTGCTCGAACCGAGCTTCCTGTCTGGGGTCAATGCCAGCTACATCGAGAACCTCCAGGCGCGATACGAGTCCGATCCCCGCAGCGTCGATTCCCAATGGCGCGTCTTCTTCGAAGGTCTGGCCGACGACCCCTCGGCGGCGGAAAGAAACGCGCGCGGCGCCTCATGGACATCACAGGGTTGGCCACAGGTCGCCAACGGCGAAATCGTGTCCGCCCTCGACGCCAATTGGGGCGCCGCGGAGATCGTCGTCGGCCAGAAGATCAAGGCCAAGGCCGAACCGCATGGCGGCATCTCCGAAGAAGACCTGAAGCGCGCGACGCGCGACAGCGTGCGGGCGCTGATGATGATCCGCTCGTACCGCATGCGTGGGCATCTGCACGCCAACCTCGATCCGCTCGGCCTCGAGCCGCAACGCGACCATGCGGAACTCGAGCCGACGAGCTACGGCTTCGTCGAGGCGGATTACGACCGGCCGATCTTCATCGACAATGTCCTCGGCCTCGAAGTCGCGACGATCCGCGAGATGCTGGCACTGCTGCGCCGGACCTATTGCTCGACCATCGGGTTCGAGTTCATGCACATGTCGGACCCGCAGGAAAAACAATGGATGCAGGTGCGCATCGAGGGACCCGACAAGGAGATTTCCTTCACGCACGAAGGCAAACGCGCGATTCTGACGAAGATCCTCGAAGCCGAAGGTTTCGAAAAGTTCCTTGACGTGCGCTACACCGGCACCAAGCGCTTCGGCCTCGATGGCGGCGAGGCCATGATCCCGGCAATGGAGCAGATCATCAAGCGCGGCGGCGCACTCGGCGTGAGCGAGATCGTCGTCGGCATGGCCCATCGCGGCCGGCTGAACATGCTCAGCCAAGTCATGGGCAAGCCTCACCGCGCCATTTTCAACGAATTCAAGGGCGGCTCGTCGTCCCCTATGGACGTGGAAGGATCGGGCGACGTCAAATATCACCTTGGTGCATCCTCGGACCGCGAGTTCGACGGCAACAAGGTGCATCTTTCGCTGACCGCCAACCCGTCGCACCTCGAGATCGTCGATCCGGTGGTCCTCGGCAAGGTTCGGGCCAAGCAGGATCAGCTTCACGACTTCGTCGACCGAGTGAAGGTGCTTCCCCTATTGATCCACGGTGACGCCGCCTTCGCCGGCCAGTGCGTCATCGCCGAATGTTTCGGTTTGTCGGGCCTGAAGGGACACCGCACCGGCGGCTCGCTGCACTTCATCGTCAACAACCAGATCGGCTTCACCACCTACCCGCGCTACTCGCGCTCTTCCCCGTACCCATCCGATACGGCAAAGATGATCGAGGCGCCGATCTTCCACGTCAACGGAGACGATCCGGAGGCCGTGACCTTCGCGGCCAAGGTGGCGATCGAATTCCGGCAGAAGTTCCATAAGCCGGTCGTCATCGACATGTTCTGCTACCGACGCTTCGGCCATAACGAAGGCGATGAGCCGAGCTTCACCCAGCCGCTGATGTACAAGAAGATCAGGTCGCATCCGTCGGTGCTGGAGATCTATTCGAAGAAGCTGGTCGCCGAAGGCATCGTCACGGCCGATGAGGTCGAGGGACAGAAGGCCGAATGGCGCCGCAGGCTCGACGAGGAGTTCGACGCCGGGATGAACTTCCGGCCCAACAAGGCGGACTGGTTCGACGGGCGCTGGTCGGGCCTCAAGGCGACGGCCGAAACCGACGACGAGCGGCGCGGCAAGACAGGCGTCGACGCGGCGACGCTGAAGGAGATCGGCCGCAAGCTGACGACCGTGCCGGATGGGTTCAATCTGCACAAGACGATCGGCCGTTTCCTCGACAACCGCCGCACCGCGATAGAGACCGGCCAAGGCATCGACTGGGCCACCGGCGAAGCCCTGGCGTTCGCGACGCTGCTCGAAGACGGCAAATCGGTGCGCCTGTCGGGTCAGGACTCGGAGCGCGGGACCTTTTCCCAGCGCCATTCCGTGTTGATCGATCAGGAGACCGAGGCGCGTTACGTGCCGCTGAACAATATCAGCGACATCCAAGCCCGCTACGAAGTCATAAATTCCATGCTTTCGGAGGAGGCGGTCCTTGGGTTCGAATATGGCTATTCCCTGAGCGAACCCGACGCGCTGGTGTTATGGGAAGCGCAGTTCGGCGACTTCGCCAACGGCGCGCAGGTCGTCTTCGATCAGTTCATCTCGGCCGGGGAACGCAAGTGGCTGCGCATGTCCGGGCTCGTGTGCCTCCTGCCGCACGGCTACGAAGGTCAGGGACCCGAGCATTCCTCCGCCCGGCTGGAGCGCTACCTGCAGATGTGCGCCGAGGACAACATGCAGGTTGCCAACGTCACGACGCCTGCCAATTATTTCCATATCCTGCGGCGGCAGTTGAAGCGCGACATCCGCAAGCCGTTGATCCTCATGACCCCTAAATCGCTGCTTCGCCACAAGCGGGCGGTGTCCAGCCTGGCCGAGATGCAGGCCGGATCGTCCTTCCATCGCATCCTGCGCGACGACGCCGAGCGCCTCAGGGACATCTCGAGCCTGGCGCCCGACGACAAGATCCGGCGCGTCGTTCTCTCCTCCGGCAAGGTCTATTACGACCTTTTTGAAGAGCGCGAGAGGCGCGGGGTCGACGACGTCTACCTGCTCCGGGTCGAG
>CAXSEU010000310.1:0-4818 GCA_964236485.1 uncultured Lichenihabitans sp.
TCACGGCGGCGGGCGTGGACACGCTCTATGACGATCGGGACGAGAGGCCGGGCGAGAAGTTCGCCACGATGGACCTGATCGGCTTGCCGCACCAGGTGATCGTCGGCCCCAAGGGCCTTGCCGACGACAAGGTTGAGCTGAAGAACCGCAGGACCGGTCAGCGAGACCTGATGTCGCCCGAGGAGGCCCTGTCTCGCCTCCTTCCTGCACCAGCCCGCGCTTGAGGAGTTGTTCCGCTCGATGACGTCCACCGATGCGGCCCGCGCGCCGCGCCCGAAGACTCGCGCGACAAAGCCCTTCGCGCTCTTCGAATGGCTCGTCGCGGTCCGCTACCTTCGGGCCCGGCGCGCCAAGAGCTTCGTGTCGGTGATTGCCGGCTTTTCGTTCCTCGGCATCATGCTGGGCGTCGCGACGCTGATCGTCGTGATGTCGGTGATGAACGGGTTCCGGCAGGAACTCCTCGACAAGATTGTCGGCATCAACGGCCACATCTTCATCCAGGCGACCGACGTGCCGCTCACCGACTACGACGCTGTCGATCAAAGGGTGTCGCAGGTGCCTGGCGTCTCGCTGGTCATCCCCATGATCGAGGGGGCGGCCGGCGTCTCGTCGCAATACAACCAGGCGGGAGCGCTGGTGCGCGGCATCAAGGAAGCCGACATCAAGCGGCTGCCCGGGATCGCGGGTCACGTCGTGCAAGGAACGCTCGACGGGTTCGAGGAAAGCGGCGGGGTGGCGATCGGTCAGCGCCTGGCCGAGGCGCTCGGCCTCCGGATCGGCGATGCCCTGTCGGTACTCACGTCCAAGGGTGCGCAGACGCCCTTCGGGGTCACGCCGCGGATCAAGGCCTATCCGGTAGTGGCGATCTTTTCGATCGGCATGTCCGAGTTCGACTCGAGCTTCGTCTACATGCCGCTGACCGAGGCTCAGTCCTATTTCGGCAAGGATGGCGAGGCATCTGTCATCGAGGTCTTCGTCAAGAATGCCGACCAGATGGACGCGGTACGGGCGGACATCGACAAGGCCGTGCAACGTCCCGTGGTCATGACGGACTGGCGGCAGCGCAACAAGACCTTCTTCGACGCTCTGACGGTGGAGCGCAACGTGATGTTCATCATCCTGACGCTGATCGTGCTCGTCGCGGCGCTGAACATTATCTCCGGCCTGATCATGCTGGTGAAGGACAAGAGCCAGGACATCGCCATCCTGCGGACCATGGGGGCAACGCGCGGGTCGATCCTGCGCATCTTCCTCATCGCCGGGGCGTCCATCGGCACCGCCGGCACCTTTGCGGGCTTCCTGCTGGGAATCGTATTCGCGAGCAACGTCGAGGGGATACGATCCTCCCTTAATTCGCTTCTTCACACGAACCTGTTTCCATCGGAACTCTACTTCCTCTCGCATCTGCCTTCCGTCATCGAGCCCAGCGACGTCATATCGGTGACGCTGCTCGCGCTGCTGCTGTCGCTTCTCGCAACCATCTACCCGTCCTGGCGAGCCGCGACGCTCGATCCGGTCGAGGCCCTGCGGTACGAGTGATGGGGCACGAAACCGCCTTGGTGCTCGACAGGGTCGAGCGCCACTACAAGCAGGGCGAGACGGTGCTGGCGATCCTGCAGGGCGCCGATCTCCGTCTTTGGTCGGGGCAGTCGGTGGCCCTGGTGGCGCCCTCCGGAGCCGGAAAATCCACCTTGCTTCACGTCGCCGGATTGCTGGAGAAGCCCGACGCGGGCGAGGTCTCCATCGGCGGAGAGCCGACTGCGGCGATGGATGACGCCGCGCGCACGGCGCTGCGCCGAACGCGGATCGGTTTCGTCTATCAGGCACATCATCTGCTGCCGGAGTTCACGGCGCTCGAAAACGTCATGATGCCGCAGATGATCGCTGGCCTGATGCGTCGGGAGGCCGCCAAGCGGGCGGCTGAACTCCTGTCCTTCCTGGGCCTTGGCCAGCGCCAGAAGCACCGCCCGGCGGAACTCTCGGGCGGCGAACAGCAGCGCGTCGCCATCGCGCGGGCGGTCGCCAACGCGCCCGCGATCGTGCTGGCCGACGAGCCGACCGGCAACCTCGACCCCGTGACGGCCGACCATGTGTTCGCGACTCTGACCGCGCTCATCAAGGCGACCGGGCTTGCGGCGCTGATCGCCACGCACAATCTCGAACTCGCCCGGCGCATGGACCGGCGTGTGACCCTGCGCGACGGACTGGTGGTCGAACTCGACTGAGTCATGCCGCCCCGCTCCTCATTGCGCCGGGCGGGAGTGTCCGTCATAAGGCCGCCATGACCCAGCCCGTCGTTCGTTTCGCGCCTTCCCCAACGGGTCGCATCCACATCGGCAACACGCGGACCGCGCTGCTCAACTACCTCTTCGCCAAGGCTCACGGCGGCCGGTACGTGCTCCGCTTCGACGATACCGACCGTGAACGCTCGCGCGAGGAATATGCCCGGTCCATCGCCGAGGACCTCGACTGGCTCGGCATCCATCCTGATCTCGTGGTCCGGCAGTCGGATCGCACCGCCCTCTACGCCGCTGCGACCCGAGAGCTCAAGCAGGCAGGCTTGTTCTACCCCGCCTATGAGACGCCGGACGAACTGGATCGGCGCCGCAAGCGGATGCAGGCGCGGGGCCTGCCGCCCGTCTACGACCGGGCTGCCCTCAAGCTGACATCCGAACGACGCTCGGCACTTGAAGCCGATGGACGCCGCCCCCATTGGCGCTTCAAACTGCGGCCGGAAACGGTCGCCTGGGACGATCTCGTGCGGGGTGCGAGCCACATCGACTGCGCGTCACTGTCGGACCCGGTGCTGGTGCGGGAGGATGGCACTTGTCTCTACACGCTGACTTCGGTCGTCGACGACATGGCGCTCGGCGTCAGCCACATCATCCGAGGTGAGGACCACGTCACCAACACGGCGGTGCAGATCCAGCTGTTCCAGGCCCTCGGCGGCCGGGTCCCCGTCTTCGGCCACCACAATCTCCTGACCACGGCGTCCGGGGAGGGCTTGAGCAAGCGATCCGGAGCATTGTCGGTGGCCTCGCTGCGCGACAGCGGCATCGAAGCCCTGGCGGTGGTTGCCCTGGCAACGCTGAACGGCTCCTCGGTGGCCGTGCATCCCATCGCCGCTCTCGACGACCTGACCCCGGAGGTCAACCTTTCGAACCTGTCGCGAAACCCGGCCAAGTTCGACGAGGCGGAACTCCGGAGCCTGTCGGCCAAGACCTTGCACGGGTTGCCCTTCACGGCGGTTGCGGGACGTCTCGCCGGGCTCGGCATCGAAGGCGAGGACGCGGAGCCGTTCTGGACGGCGGTGCGCGGCAACCTCGATACCCTGCGCGACGCCTCGGTCTGGTGGGATGTCGTCTATGGACGGATCGAGCCGAAGATCGAGGACGCCGCGTTCCTGGCGTTGGCGCTCGAACACCTGCCGCCCGAACCCTGGGACCTTGGAACATGGGGCGCCTGGACAGACCGTCTCAAGGCTGCCAGCGGTCGCAAGGGCAAGGCGCTCTTCCATCCCCTGCGGCTGGCTCTGACGAGCCGCGAGATGGGCCCCGATCTGCGCCCTCTCCTGCCGTTCATCGGACGTGTCAAAGCGCTGGCTCGTCTCGGCGGAGCTGCCGCGTGACGTCGTCGCTCGATACGCCGGGCGGCACCGCGAGGCCCTGATCCACAAGGCCGGCGGACGCGCTCGCATCGGGCCCCGAGGGCTGGGCCTTTCGTGCCGCTTTCGTCTTGCGCTGCGATCTTCCGCTTGAACCTCGGTCTGCCGGGGCGGGTGGGCGTGACATGGCGTCCGACATCGTCTGGGTCACCGTCACGTCGCCTTCACCGCGTTCGATCAGCTGTTCCGCATTGACCAGGGCGTCGACCCAGGATTGATGCGGCGGCTTGCACGAACAGGTTGCATCAAAGGTCTTCTGAAATTTGAACGCGGCCGGCAGCGACGTATAGGGCGTTCCGTCGGTCGCTACGGCGGTTTCGATCCCGGCCGAGGGCACGGCCGTGTAGAGGCTGGCCTCCGTGCCGGGGCAAAGCGCCTTGCAGAGTTCATCGAACTGCGGGAGGGAATCGGAGCCTGCCGCATCCGTGATCGGGAAGTAGCCCCCGTCGCAGTGCCTGACGCAGAGCGCCCGCACCCGGGCACGTTGCGGCTGAGGGGTGCCGTCGCCCGAACCGTTGCCGGAGTCGGGCGCGGCCTCTGGGTTCCCTGACGTAGCCCTTTCATCCGGAGAAGGCTCGTCGTATCGCCCCTCTGGCGGCGCGCCGACGCAATAGGCGTTGTACTGTTCGGTCAGGGCGCGCCGCCTGTAGCCACCGTCGCCGCCGTCCTGCAGTTGCTGCTGTAGCTGGCCGATGCTCTGACGCAGGCGCTCGACGCGCGAGGCGATGGCGTCGCACTCGGCTGGGCCGCTGTCGAAGAGGAAGCCGGCTTCGCAGCCGATCGAGGCCGAGTAGGTCCGGGCCCGCTGCAATTCGGACTGCTGCTGGCGGAGCGCCGCAGCATATTGTCCCACGCGGCCTCCTTCGTTCGAGGAGGCATCGATGCGGGCCCGCACATCGGCGCAATCAGGGGTCTGGGCCGCCGCTGGCTCGGCGTATATCGCAGCCGCCAGGCTCAAGGCCCCGAACGCCAGTCCCGTGAAGGCCGGGGCTCTCACACGTGCTCGACCGAAGGACGCCGGGCGGGGCGGCACTGCCTTGTCATGCGCACGATCCTCCGTTTCGTTGCCGCCATCTGAGCGGGGTTCGTGACCTAAAGATGTCGCGCCGCCGCATCGCGGCTCCACCGGCATTGTAAAAGCGTCGGCACCACCC
>CAXSEU010000311.1:0-487 GCA_964236485.1 uncultured Lichenihabitans sp.
CGCCTGTGGCGCGACTGGCGCCTGTGGCGCGACTGGCGCCTGTGGCGCGACTGGCGCCTGTGGCGCGACTGGCAGTGGCGGCGCGGGGAGCCCCGGCGGCGGAGCGGCCGGCGTCGCTGAGGCGGAACTCGGGGCAGGGGAGGACGATGCGGCCGGAGCACCCTCGGCCGGAGGCGATGGTGGGGCCAGGGCAACGGGCGCGTCGGCGGACATCGGCGGGGGAGAAGGCGCGGCCGCCGGAGCCGGCGGAGGGGCCGGGGCGGCCTCGGCCGAAGGAGGCGGGGAGGCCGGGGCCGGGTTGGTGGCCGTGGACGGCGCTGCGAGGCTGCTGCCCTTGGCATCGTCGGCGGGCCTTGACGACGCCTCTCCGGCATTGGGCGGTGCCTTGTCGCCGTTGATCGCCGCCTCGAGCTTCTGTGGAATGAAGACCGCGTCTATGGCGTTGACGAAGCCCGGCCCCGCGGGCGTGTCGCCGTAGAAGACGCGG
>CAXSEU010000311.1:497-4788 GCA_964236485.1 uncultured Lichenihabitans sp.
TCTTCCCCGGAGGCGAACCCCCGGTGTCCTGTAGCGTCAAACGGCCCGGAGCCCAGGCGACCTTGAACGAACCGCCGTCCGCTGTCGTCAGCGTCTTGTCAATGTCGCTCGACTTGAGGGCGATTCCCGGGACGACGTAATGCTCGACGAATTGCCGCGTCATCTCGGGCGAGAGGGACAGAATGGCGTCGCGCTGCTTGGCCGGCAATCTGCCGAAGGCGCCATCGCTCGGCATGAAGATGGTGAACGGCTTCGCGTCGAGTTGATCCGCGACTCCCGCCTTCTTGAGGAGATCGACGAAGATGTGAAGCCAAGGCTCCCGGCTCGCCGCGTCGACGAGGCGGTCGGACGCCGCCAGCGCGGACGACACCGGGAGCGCCATGGGGCCGGAGGCGACGAGGGCCGCCGTCAAGGCGACGTGCCGGAGGGGAAAAAAGACCGATGAGCGCATGATGGCCTGAGTGGAGATGAAATCCGGGACGCTTTCAGGCAGGCAACGGGCAGGACGCCCGCGATGTTCCGGCGCGCTCGTCCCGCCCGAGGAATCGCTGGCGCGGCAACCGAGCGCCTACAATCCCGCTCCCAAAGCCGCGATCCAGCCGAGGCCCGCGTCCGTCGCGGCGCGCGGCTTGTATTCGCAGCCGATCCATCCTGCGTATCCGAGACCCTCGAGGGCATCGAGGATGGCCCCGTAATCGACGTCGCCTTCATCAGGTTCCGCACGGCTCGGAACGGCGGCGATCTGCACATGACCGACCTTGTGGAAGCAGTGCTTCAGCCTTTCGATCACGTCGCCCTCGGTGACGCCGACATGATAGCAATCGAACATGAGCTTGACGTTCGGCCGATCGGCCGTCGCGATGACCGCGAGCGCTTCGTCGACGGTGGAATAGAAGTAGCCGGGCGCGTCGCGCGGGTTGAGCGGCTCCAGCAAGAGCGTGAGACCATGCGGCTCGGCCTTGACGGCGGCCTCGCGCAGGTTCCTGACGAAGACGGCCGCGGCATCGGCCCGGTGCTCGGGAGCCACGGATCCTGCCATGCAGTGGATCGCGGTCCCGCCCGCCTCGACGCAGAACCGGATCGACTGGTCGACCGCTGTCTGGAACTCGGCCTCACGCCCGAGGAGCGCCCCGAGGCCGTTCTCGCCCTTACCGGTATCGCCGCGCACCGTGTTGACCCCAAGCAGTATCAGACGATGCCGATCGAGCGCTGCCCGCACGTCGGCGGCAGGAACGTCGTAGGGCCAATGGAGTTCCACGGCCCGGAACCCGGCCCCGGCGGCGGCCGCGATGCGGTCCAGGAGCGGTCGGTCCGGCCAGAGGAAACCCAGATTGGCGGAGAAGCGCGGCATCGGGCTACCTCGGTGCGAATGCGGCATCGAGCGCGGCGATCTGCCCCGCGTCGAGAGGCCTGACGTTCTGCCCGCGGGTGATCATCACGAGCTTCGCGGTTTCCTCAAGCTCCTCTGCCATGAACACGGCCGCGTCGAGCGAAAGACCCGCGACCACCGGACCATGATTGGCCAGCAGCACCGCCGCATGGTCCGGCGCCTTGGCCCGGACCAGCGGGGCCACATCCGCCGATCCGGGGGCCGCGTAGGGCAGCACCGGCACGCGGCCGACCCGCATGACCATGTAGGGCGTGATGGGCGGGATCGCGTCGTCGGGATCGGTGTCGGCCAGACAGGACAGGGCGGTGGCATAGGTTGAATGGAGGTGCACGACGGCCTGGGTTTGCGGCCGCGCGTCGTAGAAGGCGCGATGCAGCGGCAGTTCCTTCGTGGGTCTGTCGCCCGACAGATGCGTCCAGTCCCGGTCGAGCTTGGACAGAGTCGCCGGGTCGAGCAGGCCCAGGCAGGAGTTCGTTGGGGTCACGAGGAAGCCGCCGTCATCGAGCCGCACCGACAGGTTGCCGGACGAGCCCACCGTGAAGCCTCGGCCGAACAGCAGGCGGCCCCATTGCGCGATGCGCGCGCGGGTTTCGGCCTCGGTCATGCTTCCTCCCGTAGAGGCGGCGCCTTGGTTGAAGATGAGGCGCCGAGAACCGCTTCTTAGAACCCTCGGGAAATCGGGGCAATGGAGCCATTGCCGGAACCTGGAATGCCGACTCGGCGAACGCCGGAAGGATCAATGCTGCCGCGGACACGCGCAGCATTGATTCGCATGAGCGCCAAGTTCGTACTTCTCCCTTTGAGGGCGGCGCCGGGAGAAAGGCCTTGGTGTCGAAACCGATCAGGCGTGCCGCCGGGCATCGCTGCCCGTGTTCGATACGGTGTGCTCGCACGGCTTCGGGTCCAACCACCGAACGGCCTCATAGCACCAGGCGGAACCGACCTCGATCGCGGCGCCGCCCGCACCTATGCGGAGGAACGACCCGCCGTGTTCTCGAGGACGCCGGAATGGACCGTGGCAGGACCGGCGCGGAGAGCGGAGCGGATCCTGCGCCGCGGGTTGACCGTTCCCCTCGCCAAGAGCCTCGATTCGATGTTCATGCCGCGACGCACCATGCCGCGACCGACGCCTCCTCAAATGTGACGTGGGACGAACAGCGACCTGCTGCAAGTAACAATGAGCGACGTCGATCATCATCGGCAGAGGAATCCGTTTCGAAGCGGATCGTCCTCCTCGAACACCAATGTGGAGAAAGCCGAGAGATGGGCGATCCCCTCGACCTCGACCGAGAGCCTATCCGACGGCAGTTTCTCGACGGCGCGTGCGATGAACGGAATGCCGAATATGTTTCGTGCTAGGTAGTTTTCACCAATATTCAAATCACCCCTGCCTACCAACTGCGCGACACGGGCCGTCGTACCGGTACCGCAAGGTGAGCGATCAAATTTGTTGATATCCATTACCAGCATCTGTACGGCCTCACCCGGTCCGATGTCGCTGTAAAACAGAATATATGGCTCAGAAGCACTTAATAGCAGCGAGTCGTCCTTGATTGTTTCTTTGATGCTGCTCTTGAGCTTAACGGCCATCCTTTGCGCTTCTGACACTCGGTCAGGCACGAGCTGGATTCCCAGCTTATCTGCGTCGACCAACGCGTACCACGCACCCGCATATACTATGTCAGTGTGAAAGACATCGAAACCAAAAAGACGCACCTCGACCTTCTCGAGGCCGATATAGGCCGGAACGTTTTTCAGCCTGACACTCTCCAACTCGCCATCGTCCCGCCATTTCAAATGAACCGCGACGAGCCCGGCAGGCGTCTCCAATGAGAAGCTTGTCCCGGCGTCCGGCGATATCTGCCCTGTGGCCGCGAGTGTCTTGGCAAGACCGATCGTCCCGTGACCGCACATGTCGAGATAGACATAAGTCGAAATGAATATCGCCCCAAAGTCGGCGATATTCGACGCAACCGGAATACAGCCGAAAGTCGCGGCATGTCCACGAGGCTCATGCAACAGGCGCGGTCGCAAATGGTCGAAGCGAACGCGGAAGTCCTCTCGCTGCTCCAACACGGTCAGACCCTGCAATTTCGGGACCCCGCTCATGATAACGCGAGTGGGATGACCATATGTGTGCGAGTCGACGACGAAATATGACGCAATCGTTTTCATGCGGGTCTCTTCGGATCGGGATCATTCAATTGTCCGATCACCTCGCTCCCGCTCGCTTCAGGGCGCGCGGGCTTGGACACGGGCCATCGCACCGCGACGGCCCGGCCATGGACGCTCATTTAAGTTGGCGCATGTCAGCAACAGCATGACATGTTAGAACGTGAAGCCGGCAGGAAGGATCGAAAGATCGATCCCATAATCTTTCCACGCCTGGTTGAGCTTGGCTTGCGCCAGACCTAGCGAGCGCTGCTGCATGACCCAGTTCGTCAGAAAATTCATGAAGCCTGCGTTGCCTGGTTTGCGTGCCACCGCGATCGTAGCGGGATTGCGCAAGAGCGGCTCGGGGATCGATACCTCGCCGATATTCTGCTTACTCACCTGCAAGGCGTCGAAGACGGCCAGCACGATGGCATCGGCGCGGCCGGCTCGGATTTCCAAGATGGCCAAGCCGCGATCTTCGACAGGAACGATCTTCGCTTTGGGCAAGAGCGCCTCAGCCACCACCTGCATTGTACTGCCCTTCTGCACGACAACGGTCTTGTCCGGCGAATCAAGCTCACTCCACGTCTTGACCGGCTTGCCCTTGGGGACAAGCACCGCCCATGCATCGGTAAAGATCGGTACCGACACATAGTCGACGACGAGGCCACGGGTCGGATTCGGATTGACCGCCATGGCGATATCGATCCTGTCGGCCTGAAAGTCCGCGGCGAGATTGCCAAAAGC
>CAXSEU010000312.1:0-4775 GCA_964236485.1 uncultured Lichenihabitans sp.
CTACGCGCTCTCGACCCTGCCGCCCGGCCGCTTTCTCATGCCGGGCGACCTCGAGGGCTCGCCGGCGCTCACCTTCGCGCCGCTGCCGATCACGGTCGCTCCCGCGGCCGGCACGCTGGCCGCCATGATGGAGCGGCGCTACGAAGCCTACAAGCTGCACGTCGTCCGGCCCTTCTTCCGCGACCACTTCGCCCGCCTCGACCGGCAGATCGTCCTCGTCGACGCCCTGGCGGCGCTGAACTCCGGGCCGGCGGCGGTGCGCGATCTCCAGCACGCCCTCGGCGACGTGATGCAGGCGTTTCGGGCCGGCCGATCGGGGCTGCTCTCGACGATCTTCCGGCCGCGCATCGACAAGATCCTGTTCGCCGCCACCAAGGCCGATCACCTTCACCACACCAGCCACGATCGCCTCGAGGCGATCCTGCGCCTGCTGGTGGCCCGGGCCATCACGCGGGCCGAGGGCGTCGGGGCCTCGATCGACGTCATCGCGCTTGCCGCCGTCCGGGCGACCCGCGAGGCCTCGATCACGCAGGACGGCGAAAGCCTGGACGCGATCCTCGGCACCCCGCTGGCGGGCGAGCGCATCGACGGCGAGGTGTTCGACGGCAGCACCGAAGCCGCCATTTTTCCGGGCGAACTGCCGCTCGACCCGAAAGCGGCGCTGCGGGGGGACGCCTTGGCACTGCCGGAAGATGAAGCGAACATGCGCTTCGTCCGCTTCCGCCCGCCGGTGGCCGAGTCCGGGCCGGACGGGGCCCTGACACAACTCCCGCATGTCAGGCTGGATCGGGCGCTGCAGTTCCTGCTGGGGGATCGGCTCGGATGAGCGACCACCCCGAAGCGGCGACGCGACGTCGTCCACGCGCCTTCAGGCTCGACACCGTCTCGGATGCGGTGCGGGTCGAAACCCAAGCCGATGCCTATGCGCGGGAGGCCGAGATGGCACTCAGCGCCTTGCCGCCCGAGGAAGTCGCCATCGAGGTGGCGCAGGCGAAAGGCATGCGCCGGCGGGGGCGCCTGACTTGGGGGGGCGTGTTCTCGGCGGCGCTCGGCGGCCTCGTGTCGCTGGGGTTCGGACTTTGGTTGTCACGCCTCACGGAGGACCTGTTCGCCCGCGCCGTCGCCCTCGGCTGGACCGCCGTCACGCTCGCCGCCCTGATGGGCATAGCGGCCCTCGGGATGGCGGCGCGGGAAATTCACGGCGTCTTTCGACAGAGCCGGGTCGCGCGCCTGCACGAGGCGATCGCGGCCGCCCGGGTCGCCGACGACCGGGATGCCGCGAGAGCGCGTTTGGCTGATCTCGCGGCCCTCTATGCGGCTCGGCCGGAGGCCGCGCGCGCCCGTGCCGAACTGGCGGACGCGTCACGCGAGATCATCGACGGGCGCGACCTCGTCGACGTCGCCGAAAGGCTGCTGATGCTGCCGCTCGATCGGCGGGCCGGCATTGAGATCGCCACGGCGGCGAAGCGCGTGTCGGTCGTCACCGCCATCAGCCCGCGTGCCCTCATCGACGTGGTCTTCGTGGTCGCCCAGTTGATCCGCCTGGTGCGGCGGATCGCGGAGATCTACAGCGGCCGGCCGGGGCTTCTCGGCTTCCTGCGGCTGGCCCGCTCGGTCGGAACGCACCTTGCCGTCACGGGCAGCATGGCGGTGGGCGACAGCCTGGTGCAGCAAATCGTCGGCCACGGCATCGCGGCGAAACTCTCGGCCCGGCTCGGGGAAGGCGTCCTCAACGGCCTTCTGACGACCCGCGTCGGCCTCTCGGCCATGGCGGTGTGCCGGCCCATGCCCTTCGCCATCACGGCCCCACCCAGCGTCAAGGATGTGGCGCCGTTCCTGTTCGGGGGCGACAAGGACAGCCCTGCCTAAGGACCGCCACGCTGGAGGTCACGACTGGCCAACAGTTCCGCCGTCACCTCCCACAGCCGGTGCGCCGCATCGGTATCGGCGGCGACCTTCGTGGTCGCGGCCGGCTCGGACTTGGCGAAATAGCCACCCGTGATGCCGGCGACCTCGGGCGAGGACGCGAGATGAATGATCGTCTGGGCGCCCCGCTCCGGTGAGATCGCGAAAAGCATCTTCAACGTCCGGACCGTCAGTCGGGCGAGGCCGATGTTGTTGTCGCCGAAACGACTGGCGACGAACCCGGGATGCAGGCAATTCGCCGTGACGCCGGTGCCGCGCAGCCGCCCAGCCAATTCGCGGGTGAAGAGGATGTTGTAGAGTTTCGTGCGGCAATAGGCCTGCAGACCGCTGTAACGCTGCTCCGACTGGAGATCGGACCAGTCGAGCCGCGCCATCCGGTGGGCGTCGGAGGCCGTGTTGACGATCCTGGCCGGGGCCGAGGCCACGAGTCGATCCCGAAGCGCCTCGACCAAGAGGACATAAGCCAGGTGATTGGTGGCGAAGGTCCGCTCGAACCCATCCGCGGTGATCTGACGCGTCGTGAAGACGGCGCCGGCGTTGTTGAGGAGGACGTCGATGCGAGGCTCCGCCGCCGCCATGGCGGTGCCGACGCCGCGGACCTCATGGGCTCGTGACAAATCGGCGAGATGCAGGGCGTGGTCTACGCTGGCGTTCGCCGCTTCGAGGCGCCGCATCGTGGCTTCAGCGCGACCCTGGTCGCGGCCCACGAGAACGATCCTCGCGCCGGCGCCCGCGAGTTCGATCGCCGCCATCTCGCCGATGCCCGACGTTCCTCCGGTGACGACGACGGTCTTGCCCCGCATGTCCGTGATGGTCGACCCCGCCATCTCGCGCCGCCTGTCCGTCAGGCGAATGCGGTAAGGCGATAAGGGTTGCTCATCGCGACAGCCCAGGTGTGCCGAGCGCCGCCGCCGTCGTCGTCGGGACGGGTTATGCCACTTTGCGTCGGTCGAGTGTCACAAGGAGTTGAATCGGTATGTGCCACGCGGCGCTGATTTTATGAGCAACCTCGAGCGAAATCCGGCGCCGGCCTCGTAGCAGATCGGATGCCTGCGATCGCGAACCCAGCAGCTCGGCGAGTTCCCTCTGTGATCGCCCCATGTCGGTTACGGCATGGCGAAGAATTTCGAGCGAGGTTGATGGACCGGCCGGCCATCTTTTATTTTCGTAAGCCTCGACAAGAGTAGCGAGCACGTCCAGCTTGTCATTTTCCGGGCTATCGTCAGGAAAGCCCCACAGACGCTCGATCTCCTTGAGGGCCGCGTGGTGATCTTCGTCATTTCGGATTGGGCGGACGTCCACAACGACCTCCTAAGCTAGAAGAGGGAGACGGTCAGAGCGTCGACACGGTCGTATTCGGCATGCGTCCCGATAAATTTGATGAAGGCGATCTGGTTCTTGAACTTATAGGCGACGATCAGACGATAGCTGCCGCCTGCGACCTCGAAGCGGACACGATCCTTACCGAGCACCTTGCATCCCGAAAAAGAGACCTGAATTTCGAGGCACGCTCTCCACGTCGAACTTTCGGTGATCGCGACCCAGCGCTCTAAAGAGGCCTTTGTCTCAGGGTGCCTGATCCAGAAGGTGGATAGGTTGCTCCGAGCGATGATACGCACCAACGTTATCTACCATGCTCGCGCGATGCGAACAAGGAGAGCCTTCGCCTGTTAAGGCTTCAGCTGTCCGCCACCGCTATCAGCAAGACTCCCAAGAGCGTCAGGAGTTCTTCACTCACCATTGGCACCATGGCGTCCGAGTGGCGTCCTTCACGGCCTCCGAATTTGCTCTTCGTTCGAAGCCGGGCCGCTGTTCAATCGTGCACAGCCCAAGCCGCTCGTGATCGTGCCTGATCAAGCACGGGGTAACACCCTCCGGATCGTGCTCGATTGGCTCACTCGAAACCCAAAACCGCCCGTGCCGAGATCGGCCAGGTCGCCGTGTCGAGCCCATGGGTCGCGAAGAGGGCGATGGTCAGCCGGTCCATGCCGAAGGCGACGCAGCCCGTGTTGGCGAGGTTCCCGGAGGCGTCCCGCATGTCCCACACCTCACCGAAATGGTCGCGATGGTTGTTGAAGCTCATGCAGGCCGTGGGCTTCTCGGCGGAGCGCACCGGGATCAGCAGTTCGAATTTCAGCGATTGCTGCAGCTGGCTCACGGCCTTGATCTGTCCGACCCGGCCGAAGAACGGATCGCTGGCCTGATCCACGACATGGCTGAGGCCGAGTTCGGTCGCCATGCCTTGCGCCTTGACCATCCAGCGCTCGCGGAAGGCCGAGACCTCGCCGGGCGTGCCGATGCAGACATACTCGCGCATGCGGAACGACTGCAGCCGATCGAGGTCCTGCGACGGCTCGCGCCGAAAACAATCGGCGGCGACGTCGAAGCGAAGCCCCCCGGCCGGGATGAGGCCCCGGGCGGCCGCCAGCGGATAGACCGGATAGCAGGCCGCGGGCGTGAGCACGAGGTCGGCCGGCGAGAGCGACGTCGTCCAGTCGCCGCCACTCTCGAAGCGTCCGACCGCGGAGCGGATGTCGGCCTCGGTGCCATGCAGGCCGCAGACGCACCCGAGCAGGTTCGGGAAGCTCTTGAGATACCCGGACTTCTCGATCATGCTCCGCGTCATCACGGGCGGAAAGCGGAGGATCTCGGTGCCGGGCTCGCGCTGGCGCGTGATGAAGGCCGAAAGCCTCTCGACCACGTCCTCATAGAGGCCGGTGCGGCCATAGACACCGTCCTGTCCCATGGGCCTGAACAGCGCCTCGGCGAGATGGCTCATGGACTTCTCGGCGGCCGATTCAGCCGGCATCCTGACCGGTGCGTTCATGGGGGTACTCCGGAAATCTGTC
>CAXSEU010000313.1:0-4725 GCA_964236485.1 uncultured Lichenihabitans sp.
ACGCGCCCGGACGGCGTCGTCGACACGGCCATGGAAACCCCGCAGTGCATCGGCGCCGACCGCGTCTTCCACCACCGCGATGAATTGAAAACCCGGCATGCGTTGCTGCCAGCGCTCCACGGCCGCCATCACGTCATGGGCTTCCCGGCCCGCCTCGACGGCAAGGACCACGAACGGCAAGCCTATGACCATTCCAACGGCGAGCGTGAACAGCACCGGAAGAAGCAGGTTGTGGCGGCTGGCCCATCCCCGATCGAGGACGCGCCGGTAGAGCGGCCATACCGCAACCGCGAGGATCGCAGCCCAGACCAGCGCGGGAAGGAAATTGCGGATGGTCCACAGGCCAAACGCAAGCAGAACCAGGACCATGGCAAGGCGCGCCGCGCGCTGCATGGCCGGGGAAACCTGGCGGTCGATCGGGGCGGAGTTGTCGGCAACCATCACGCTCATATTGGCGGCCTCGAGGCGCGGCTTCATGCGGCGATCCTTGAGGCTCGGCGGGCCTGGCTGCCTTTGCGGTCAAGAAACATGCGATCGTCCCTGCCCTCTCCCGGTGCGGCGTGAGTTCGCCGCACCGGGAGCGTCCGCTAACGGATGATGACCCGCCGCACCACCCGACGCGGTCGTCGGACGATGACCCGGGGGCGCCGAACGACGACCCTCCTGTTCACGATCACGACGGCCTTCTCGATCTGGGCGCCGGTGGCCCCGAAAACCGGAGCGGGAGCACGCGCCGCCGGCATGGCATCGGCAATCGCGATCGAGCCCAGGGTGGTGGCACAGATCAGGGCGGTATGAACCAGTAGGCGCATCGACACATCTCCTCCAACTAAGACCTTCAAGGGTTGACAGCAGAACGCTCCCGGGCGAGGCCCGAGGCGATCGACCGTGACGCAGCATAGACGATGCGGGACGACGGGGTCCAGGTCAGGCGGACCAGACGTTCGGCACCTCGCAGCGGCTCTCAACGACCTTCGCGGAGCGCCCGCAATACGCGAACGCTCGCGCGGCCATTACGATCCATGCCGAGACGCTGCTGGTAGTCCGCAATGGCGGCGCGCGCCTTCGTTCCGATGACGCCGTCGATGTCGCCGATGTCGTAGCCCTTGGTTTGCAGGAGCTGCTGCGCCTCCCGCCTCTCGGCGCGCGAGAGCCCGGGATCGTCGGTCGGCCAAGGGGTGGAGAACGGCGGCCCGCCCTTGAGCCGGTCCGATAGATGCGCCACCGCTAATGCATAGGATTCGGCCGCATTATAGGCGAAGATGGCGTCGAAGTTGCGGGTGACGAGGAAGGCCGGTCCCTTAGCGCCCGCGGGAAGCAACAGCGCGGCGTCGCCGCGACCGAGATCGTGCCCGTCCACGCGCCGGATGCCGCGGCCGCCCCAGAATGCCACCGGGTGCCGGGTCTTGCGTCCGGAAGGTCCCGAATAGCCCGGGGGCAGCCTGACTTCGTGCCCCCAGGCGAGACCGGGAACCCAGCCGGATTTCCGAAGATAATTGGCTGTCGAGCCGAGCGCGTCAGGCACCGACGCGATGATGTTCGGGTGGCCGTCGCCCTCCATGTCGACCGCGGTGCGCAGGAAGGTCGAGGGCATGAACTGCGTATGCCCGAAGGCGCCCGCCCATGACCCTTTGAAATCCTCCGACTTCACGTCACCCCGCTGGAGGATCGTCATCGCGGCCATGAGTTCGGAGCGGAAGTAGATAGCCTTGTCGCCGTAGCAACCCAACGTCGCTAGGGACTGGATGACCGAGCGCGAGCCGAAGCTGCGGCCAAAATCGGACTCGACGCCCCAGAAAGCCACGAGCGTCTCGCGGTCGACGCCGAAACGCGACTCGATCCGGCCGAGCGCGTCGGCATACCTGGCCAGCATCTCTTTGCCATCCGCCACCCGTTCGTCGTCGACGAGCGACGCGATGTAATCCCACACGGGGGTCGAGAACTCCGGCTGGTCGTGCTGAAAATGCAGCACGTCGCCGGCTTGCAGTCCCCGCGTGGCCTGGTCGAACGTGTCGGCCGCGACGCCTCTGGCAATCGCTTCGCTGCGCAGCCCGCCGAGACAGGCGGCGAAATCTTCCGCCCAAGCAGACCCGGCCGGCACATAAGCCAGACAGGCGACCAAAGGGATCATCAGGCGCCGCAGCATCATACGGTCCTTCCGTTCCGCTGAAGGGACTGGCCGCAAACGGCCGCGACCGGCCCGGCGGATTACAGCCAGGGGTGCGTTTCCGCGGCTTGCGTCTCATAGCTTTCGATCGCGCTTTTCTTGGCCATCGTGAGGCCCACATCGTCCAGCCCTTCAAGCAGGCAATGCTTGCGAAAGGGGTCGATGTCGAAGTGAATCATGCCGCCGTCGGGACCGCGAATCTCCTGCTTTTCGAGATCCACCGAGAGCCGAGCGTTGGCGCCGCGCTCGGCGTCGTCGAACAGTTTCTCGAGGTCCTCGGCGGAGACCACGATCGGCAGGATGCCGTTCTTGAAGCAGTTGTTGTAGAAGATATCCGCAAAGCTCGTCGAGATGACGCAGCGGATGCCGAAGTCGAGCAAGGCCCAGGGGGCGTGTTCGCGCGACGAACCGCAGCCGAAATTATCGCCCGCCACCAGGATGTTGGCACCTTTGTAGGCCGGCCTGTTCAGCACGAAATCGGGGTTGTCGGACCCGTCGTCGTTGTAGCGCATCTCGGAGAACAAGCCCGTGCCGAGGCCGGTGCGCTTGATGGTCTTCAGGTATTGCTTGGGGATGATCTTGTCGGTGTCGATGTTGGTGATCTTGAGCGGCGCCGCGATGCCGCTGAGGTGATCGAACTTGTCCATGACGATGCCCCGGATGCGACGCACTGGTCTTCGAGCGTTCATGCGGGTTTCGCCGCCGGGGGTCAAGAATGGATCGGGCGCGATGGCCAGGGCGTTTGAAGCCGCACCCCTCGTGGTCTAGGACTGCGTGGAGGCGCGAGCGGCGGTGCGCCTTGGGAGGACACCGATGCTCGAGGCATGGCGATGGTATGGCCCCAAGGACCCCGTGAGCCTGGACGACGTTCGCCAAGCCGGCGCTACCGACATCGTTACGGCGCTGCATGATTTCGCCCCCGGCGAGACGTGGACTCGCGACGCCGTGCGGGCCCGCAAAGCGCTGATCGAGGAGACACCACCCCATCGCACGCCGCTGCGCTGGAGCGTCGTCGAAAGCATTCCCGTACCCGACGACGTCAAGCGGCTGGGCGGCGACGCCAAGGGTTCGATCGAGTCCTGGGTGGCGAGCCTTGAGGCGGTCGCGGCCGAGGGCCTTCGGATCGTCTGCTATAACTTCATGCCGGTGCTGGACTGGACCCGGACCGACCTCGACTGGCCCCTGCCGACCGGCGCGACGGCCTTGCGGTTCGATCAACCGCGCTTCGCGGCTTTCGATATCCATGTGCTGCGTCGCCCCGGCGCCGAGGCCGGTTACTCCGAAGCGGTGAGGCGTGACGCGGCCCTGCTGGCCGATGCCATGACCGAGGATGAGACCAGGAGCCTCACGGCCACCATAGCGGCCGGCCTGCCGGGAACCACCTCCGAAGCGCTCGACCTCGCCGGGCTCAGCGCCAGGCTCGAGGCGTACCGGAATGTCGACGCCGCAAAGCTGCGGGCCAACCTCGTCGCGTTCCTGCGGGCCGTGACGCCGGCGGCGGAGAAGCTCGGCGTCCGGTTGACGCTGCACCCCGACGACCCGCCGCGCCCGCTCTTCGGCCTTCCTCGCATCGCCTCCTCCAAGGCCGATTACGCGGCGCTGTTCGACGCCGTCCCCTCGCCCGCCAACGGGATGTGTTTCTGCACCGGGTCGCTGGGGGTGGCAGCCGTCAACGAACTCCCGGCGATGGTGCGGACCTTCGCGTCGCGCATCCACTTCGTTCATCTGCGCTCGACCCGGCGCGAGCCGGACGGCTCGTTCTACGAGGCCGACCATCTCGGTGGCGATGTCGACATGGTGGCGGTGATACGCGAGCTCCTCACCGAGGATCGGCGGCGTCCGGAAGGCATGAAGGTGCCGTTCCGGCCCGACCATGGGCACAAGATGCTCGATGACCGCTTCAAGCGCACCAATCCGGGCTATTCCGCCATCGGTCGGCTCAAGGGGCTGGCCGAACTGCGCGGCGTGATCCGGGCGCTTTCGGCCTGAAGACGTGGTATCATCATGTTTTGCGGCGACGGCCTCGAGGGATCTCGATGAGCGATGCGAGAGCCAGGTGGACCACGCCAGCGACGGCGGAAGAGTTCCTCGCGTGGCCCGGCGACGATCGGGTCAAGCACTATGAACTCGTCGATGGCGAAGTGCGGGCCATGTCGCCGGGTAGTGCGTTCCATGGCCTCATCCAGGCCACGTTGACTTTGATCATCGCACAGCAGTTGCGAGCCGGGGGCGGCCGCTGCAAGGTGCTGACCGAGCCTGCCGTAAGGCCCCGCCTGCACGCGAAATCGAACGTCCGTGTCCCAGACATCGGCGTCACCTGTTCGCCCATCGTGGCCGGCCAGATCGTGATGGAAGACCCGGTCCTGCTCGTCGAGATTCTTTCCCCATCGAACCGCGCCAAGACGTGGGCCAACGTCTGGACTTACACGACGATACCGAGCCTGCGTGAGATCCTCGTGGTTCACTCGGAGAAGGTCGAGATCCAGGTTTTGCGGCCGTCGGCCGGCCGGATCTGGCCCGACAACCCCGAGACGATCCTCACCGGCGGGACCCTCAGG